>CANFZC010000001.1 GCA_947451475.1 Flavobacteriaceae bacterium
AACGCCTGTGTATGGCGATGCAACAAGTGACGTCCAACTATGATACGGACGTATTCACACCCCTAATCGAAAAAGTAGAACAAATCACCGGACTAAAATATACCTCCAACGAAGTAAAGAATGTGTCCGACGAACAAAATAAAACGAATATCGCTATCCGCGTAATCGTAGACCACGTCCGCGCCGTAGCCTTCGCTATTGCCGATGGTCAATTGCCTTCTAACGGGGGTGCCGGATATGTGATCCGCAGAATCTTGCGCAGAGCCATCCGATACGGCTTTACCTTCCTAAATACCAAAGAACCCTTCATCCATAAGCTGGTAGAAGTGTTGGCCAACCAAATGGGGGAATTCTTCCCAGAAATCAAAGCACAACAGCAGTTGGTGACCAACGTGATCCGCGAAGAGGAAGCGTCGTTCTTGCGTACCCTAGACCAGGGACTCCAACTCCTAGAAAACGTAATCGCAGATACCAAAGGCAACGAAGTGCCGGGTGCCAAAGCATTCGAACTATACGATACCTTCGGTTTCCCGAAAGACCTAACAGCCCTTATCCTGAAAGAAAAAGGCATGTCGTTCAACGAGCCCGAATTCGACGCGGCCATGCAAGAACAAAAAAACCGTTCCAGAGCAGCCTCCGAAGTCTCTACCGAAGACTGGTCCGTACTAATCCCCGGTAACGTAGAAACCTTCGTAGGCTACGACCAAACCGAAAACGAAGTGAAAATCACCCGCATTCGTAAAGTCGACAGTAAAAAAGATGGAATATTGTACCAAATCGTACTCGACAATACACCGTTCTACCCAGAAGGGGGAGGGCAAGTAGGGGACAAAGGAACTCTAGTGTCGGCCAACGAAACCATCGACATCATCGATACCAAAAAAGAAAACAACCTAATACTACATTTCGCCAAGCAATTACCCGAAAACGTAAACGCTAGCTTTGTAGCCAAAGTAAACACCAGCCTAAGAACGGCAACGTCCAAAAACCACTCAGCGACCCACCTAATGCACTTGGCCCTAAGAAACATCTTGGGAACCCACTTAGAGCAAAAAGGATCGCTAGTCAATCCAACCTACCTGCGCTTCGACTTCTCGCATTTCAGTAAAGTGACGGAGGATGAGTTGCGCCAAGTAGAGGCCAGCGTGAATGCGCAAATTGAAGCCCAAATCCAATTACAGGAATTCCGCAGCATTCCAATCCAACAAGCATTAGAACAAGGCGCTATGGCCTTATTCGGAGAAAAATACGGCGACAACGTCCGCATGATTGAATTCGGCAACAGTAAAGAACTTTGTGGGGGCATCCACGTAAAGAACACTGCCGAAATCTGGCACTTCAAAATAGTATCAGAAGGCGCGGTAGCAGCAGGGATTCGCCGAATCGAAGCCATCACCGGAGAGGCCGTAAAAGATTTTTATAGCCAACAAGAAAGTGCCCTAGCCACCATCAAAGAAACACTTAAAAACCCACAAGATACCATCAAAGCGGTAGTGTCTCTGCAAGAGGATAACGCCAAACTAAAGAAACAAATCGAACAGTTGCTCAAAGAAAAAGCAAAAGGATTGAAAAGCGAATTGGCAGCCCAACTCCAAGTAGTAAACGGCATCCAATTCCTAGCAGCCCAAGTGGATTTAAACCCAGAAGGAGCAAAAGATTTAGCATACGAGTTGGGAACCTTGGGAACCAACCTGTTCCTAGTACTAGCCACCGCAGAAGACGACAAACCAATGCTAACGTGCTACATATCAAAAGAATTGGTAGCCGATAAAAACCTCAACGCCGGTGCCGTAGTCCGCGAACTAGGGAAATACATCCAAGGCGGTGGAGGAGGCCAACCCTTCTTCGCCACAGCAGGAGGTAAAAACACCGCCGGCATCCCAGAAGCCCTAGCAAAAGCAATCGACTTCCTAAAATAAACCAATCAATATAAAACAAGCCCTTTTAACTCCAGTTAAAAGGGCTTGTTTGGTTTAAAACTATTGCTTCGCAAAGCCAACGATGGCGCGGACTTGCAGTCCGTGACTTTTCTTAAAACAAATCAACCATAATATCACGCGGTCCTCAAACTCTTAATATTTGACTCTAATTCTAGAGGGCTCCCCTCCTAAATTAGGAGGGGTGTCTCGTCTTTTGGGACGAGACGGGGTGGTCTCTTAAGAATCGTTCACTTCCTAAGTTGCAATGATAACTAAAATATCCCAACGCCATCGCGCCTGCTGGCTCCTTCTCTAAAACAGTCCACAGGACTGTTTCTTAACGCTCGCCCCGATGGCGCGGACTTGCAGTCCGTGATTATTCTTAAAACAAATCAACCATCATGTCACGCGCTCCTCAAACTCTTAATATTTGGCCTTAATTCTAGAGGGCTCCCCTCCTAAATTAGGAGGGGTGTCTCGTCTTTTGGGACGAGACGGGGTGGTCTCTTAAGAATCGTTCACTTCCTAAGTCGCAATGATAACTAAAATATCCCAACGCCATCGCGACTGCTGGCTCCTTCACTAAAACAGTCCGCTGGACTGTTTCTTAACGCTCGGCCCTATAGCGCAGATTTGACACGAGCCTAGCGACTGCCAAAGGAATCAGCGCCCACATACTACTTCATTTAGCAAACCGAGACTGTAAACTAACGTCCCCACTCCCACAGTTCATCACAGACCAGCAAAGGTTTTCAAATTTAAGAGCATCTATCCCTAATTTGAAATAATAATTTTAGTGTTTTTTATTCCGGTAGTGGTTTCTATACGTAATAAATACAATCCATTTTGTCCAATAGTGAAGCTACTTTCAAAGGATTTAGGGTAGTACGTTTTTAGCTCTTGGCCTAAGGCATTGAATAGTGCAATGGATAGAATTTCCGATTGGGAGTCGATTTGCAAAGTTCCTGTCGAAGGATTTGGATAAACCAGTACGGTAGGGGTGTTCGCAACTTCATTTATACTAAGGAGTCTCGGAATACATTCATCGATATAATTTTGCGCAATAGCGTCATAGGAGGGTGCTGTGTAAGGCACACCGAGTAAAGAAGCGTTAGGGGTAAGTGTCAAAGAAATCGTGCTAAAGTTCAGGGGAACATCAATCAAAGAAACACTGAAATCGTCATTAGGACACGTCATTGTACCATTGTTTTCGGTGTGAAATAAAATCGGATTGTTGTTCGAAATGTTATTATTATGAAAAGCCGTATAGTACCATTCGTTATCACTTTTCACAAAAGGAGCACTAATCCCAAAGCCCTCATTGTATATTTTTACCCAAGAAAGCGTTTCGTCACTACTCATTCTCATACTAAAAGTCTTGTTTGTGGCCTGATAATCTTCTCTCATAGTACCAGTAGCTACTAAGTCTCCGCTAGCTAATTGTGTCAAAGTATAAATAGCGGACGGATACACATCGGTGGTTTTAGCCGATACATAGTCACCGTTAGAAGTCAATCTTCCTAAATACAGGCCACCAAAGGAGGTATCATAATTATAAAAATAGCCTCCTAACGAAAGGTCGCCATTGCTTAAAATAAGGAGGTCGTTAAGGTTAATCGGACTGTAATTTATTACGGGTTTAAATTGTTTACACCAAAGTACCGTATTACTTGAATTTACTTTGCAAATGTAATTTCCATTCGAGTAAGAGTAGCCACTTAAATAGTAAGTTCCGTCGGCTGTTGCCGTTATTTGTGTTGGCCTAGTATAGGTGCTTACACTGTCGGTTAGCACATAGGTTTGCAGCACATTCCCATCGGAGTCAAAATCAATGATGATGGGTATAGAAGTGGTAATGTAGCCAAAACCATTGTAGGTGTCTACACTACCGACCGCCTTTATAATCGAGCCAATTACTGCAGCGTCACTGATATACAGGCGAACGGGATAGGTGGTAAAATCACCTTTAGAAAAAACAGTTTGTCCATTGGCATCCAGCTTTTCTATAACACCCAAATCTGTAAAAAATAGCGAACTCCCATCATTCAACACGATAGTCTTCTTTCCGTTGCCTCCATATAATGGTTTGCTCCACAAAGGGACAAAATCAGCATCCGTCTTAATAATCGTTGTTTGATAGCCAGGTGCTACATCCAAATTGGGATAGGAATAAGCAAAATTAAGAAGGTATCCGTTATCTGGCGTCGGAACAATCGGAGCCGAAGTCCCCATCGAATACTGAATCGAGGAGACCGTTATCGGAAAAGTTCGCGTGTCAGTCTGTGCAACCAACTTTAACGATACTAAGGTAAGTAGTACTAGTTTTCTCATGCTATTTTTTATAAAAATACAAAATAATTTACAATCTCAACAAACCCGATGACGCGGACTTGCAGTCCGTGACTATTCTTAAAAAAAACCATCACATCATCCTACTTCCTACATCCTTTCCAGCCCTAAATATACTAAAAACATCCCATTCCTACAAAAATACCGTAAGAATCCCATCCCTTACATCCCACTACTTACAAAAATCGTAAAGCGCATCAGCTCCCATCCCGCAAGGTTTTGGCGCGGTATTGCATAGGGTTTTAGCAAGCCGATAAAGTAGGTTACTTCATGCTTACTTCATGCTTACTTCATGCTTACTCCATATATACCTCATGCTTAAGGTAGGGCTAAGGCTAGTATACTAAAGGGCTGAGCTTGGGTTTAGTGCTGTCCTACTTGTTTTTATTCTTACAAGTATTTAGGATTTTGTGGGTCTAAAGCATTGGGGTAGGTGGGCCTTGTTGGTTTTTTTAGTTTCTTTGTAACCTACTAAAGCAAAACCAGATGAAAAGAATAGCCTTCTACCTCTTAGGACTACTTTGGCTTACCTATGCTTGTTCCAGTGATTCGGCAAGCAGCAGCTCAAATGCGCCCTTGATTAAACAAGTCCAATCCACTTATGGGACTAATAGCATTACATTTGATTATAGCTATGTAGGGACCAAAATAAAATCGATAAACATCTTGGCTAATAGCTTCCAACGCGAATTAAAATTCGAGTATACGGGGGACTTGATTACAAAGGAGCAGTCTTATTTTGATGGTCAAGTGATTGCGCAAACGGTCTACGACTACGACGATCAAAACCGCTTGGCACACCAAAAAATGACCGAGATGGAAGAGGGCTCCATAGACGAAGCCTTCTTTACCTACAACGCCGACAATACGATCAGCGCACTGTATTATGCCGAATCGTTTCAATCGGGTTATTCCCTTTACCGCACCAGTAAAATATTCCTGAATTCTGACGGTGCCGTATTCAAAGTAGAGGACTTGATCAACGATGCTTGGGTTACTAGAGCAGAGGCTACGTTTACATCCTATTTAAATGCCTTCAACAACATCACAGGCTACAGTAAAATCCGCCGCTTTGATGAGGGCTTATATAAATATGATACCTACTCTCAATACCTAGAAGACGGCTCGTTGTACAATACAGCCACGTTTCAATACCCCCTAGGCGGTCCAAACTACCCTGCGCAAAGCATACAAACGTTAACTAACGCCGACGGTAGTTCTTCCACGACCACATCTACTTATACCTACCTCTAATGAAGTTAGCTACCCCCATAACGGTTGAAACCTACGAGCATCCTATAGACTATACTTCTAGGATACTATCCATAGGCTCCTGCTTTGCCGAAAACATGGGGAACAAATGTGACTACTTCAAATTCCAAAATACAGTCAATCCCTTCGGAATCATCTTCAATCCGGTATCCATAGAGAAATTGGTGCGCCGAGCGGTGGAGAACCAACCTTTTGTGGAAACCGACGTCTTCTTCCACAACGATGCCTGGCAGTGCTACGAGGTACACTCCGAACTAAGCCACCCCGATAAAGAAACCTACCTACATACGCTAAACGACAGACTAGCGGTGTTGCAAGTAGAGCTATCCGCGGCTTCCCACGTTTTGATTACTTACGGCACCGCATGGGTTTATACGTTTAAAGGAAGCGGCCAAGTGGTAGCCAACTGCCACAAAGTACCGCAAAACCAATTCGACAAAGCACTACTGTCAGTCCAATCCATCGAAGCGTCTATGCAAAATTTCGTAGACCTGATTCGTAAAGCCAACCCCCAAGCGAAAGTAATAGCCACTATATCACCGGTCCGCCACAGCAAAGACGGCTTTGTAGAGAACCAGCGCAGTAAAGCGCACTTGATTACCGCACTTCATCCTGTTCTACAAGCGAATACAGCGGCACTGAATTACTTCCCTAGCTACGAAATCATGATGGACGAACTAAGAGACTACCGCTTCTACGCCGAGGACATGCTGCATCCTAGTGCTCTAGCGATCGAGTACATCTGGGAACGGTTTATTGCGTCCTACATGACGCCGAGCGCCTTAGCTACCATGCAAGAAGTGGACACGATTCAAAAGGGACTAGCACACCGCCCCTTCAACCCCGATTCCCCCAGCCACCAAAAGTTCCTGCAAAGTCTTAACCAAAAGATTATCAGCCTGCAAGAACAAATAGCTGGAATTAGGTTTTAAAAGACTTATATTTTTTTCGCCAAACCCTGCCATCCACCGCCATTCATGACCTCAATATCATGTTTTTTTAGAAGAGAGGCTGCCTGAGCACTGCGCATACCCGATTGACAACATACGATAACAGGCTTGCTTAGTTTCTTTAGGGCTTCCACTTGGGAACCTAACTGATCCAAGGCAATGTTTTTAGATCCTTTGATACGGCCATTACTATATTCCCCCGCGGTTCTTACATCGATAATAACAGCACCCTTTGCTATAAATTCTGCAACACTTTCCGATTTCCCCCCTAATCCTAATAATTCTAATAGTCCCATGGTTTTATATTTTTTATCCGACAAAGATAGTAAGGGTAGTTTTTCAATGCGGTAACAAAAGTTACCCAATTCAAAAAATTAGGTATATTTGAATCCCTATGAAGATTACCGATAGAAAAACCGAAATTATTACGGTAGCAGCCCAACTCTTTAAAGAAAAGGGATACAGCGCCGTGACCATGCGCGATATCGCTCAAGCAATGGACATCAAAGCAGCTAGCTTATACAATCATATTAAGTCCAAACAGGAAATTTTAGTCCTCATTGTCATCGAAATCGCCGAGGAATTTACGTCAACCATGAATGAAGTGGTAACTTCTTCCGAATCGACCATCAAGAAAATAGAGAAAATCATCCAACTCCATATTGATATCACATTACACGATGCCAACGCCTTAGCCTGCCTAAACAACGACTGGATGCATCTAGCCGATGCCGAATTAACCTATTTCATTAAAATGAGAGAAGAGTACGAAGATAATTTCCGCACCATCATTAAAAAAGGAATGGAAGAAGGGACTATTGCTAAACTAGATCTAGAAGTGATTATATTCTCCACCCTTTCAACACTGCGCACCCTTTATCTATGGTACGGTAAAAAGAAAAGCCCCGATGCTGTCGTACTTAAAACTAATATGATTCAAGTACTGTTAAACGGAATTGTTGTGAGCTAACCAACTGTCTTACAGTTGTTTTTAAAAATTCAAACGTTGTAGTGTCACTTTAAGAAATATTACTTATTTTTGCATAGTAAGCTAACGGTTGTTAGTTTTTTTTTAATTTTAATGTATGGCAAAATTTCACAGCATTATCGTTGCAGATATTTATAAAGAAACCAAGGATTGCTCTGTAGTCACTTTTGATATCCCAAAAGAACTCCAATCCGAATTCCAATACAAACAAGGACAGCATTTAACCCTAAGGGCACGCATCGATGGAACTGAAGTGCGTCGTTCGTATTCTTTATGCTCTTGCCCCTTAGATCATAAATGGCAAGTAGCCGTAAAGAAAATCTCCAATGGAGTTTTCTCTACTTTTGTAAACGATTCCTTGAAAAAGGGAGATGTACTCGACATCATGCCACCCAACGGGACCTTCTTCACCGAAGTTAATTCCACAGTTGCTAAAAACTATATCGCTTTTGCTGCCGGTAGTGGCATCACACCGATACTTTCTATAATCAAGACCCACCTTGCTGCCGAACCTAACAGCACGTTTAAATTATTTTATTTAAACGGTACCGTAAAATCAATTATCTTTAAAGAAGAAATAGAACAACTCAAAAACAAGTATTTTAACCGTTTCGAAATTTTCTATTTCCTAACCAAAGAACACCGTACTTCTGAACTATTCAACGGTAGGTTTACACCAGAAAAAATCGAAGTACTAACCGATAAAATCATTGATGTAGCTGCTACTGATGAGTGTTTTATCTGCGGACCCGAAGAAATGATTTTCTTATTGCGTGATGCATTACAAGCCAAAGGATTAGCAAAAGACAAAATCCATTATGAATTATTCAATACCGGTCTTACCGAAGAAGATAAACAGCGTATCAGTAAGATTGTAGAGAAAAAAGTAGAAGGAACCGAAGTAACCATCATTGATGGTGGTAAAGAATTCCACTTCGTCATGGGAGAAGATTTCGATAACCTCCTAGATGGAGCCATTGCAGCAGGTGCCGATTTACCCTATGCCTGTAAAGGGGGTGTTTGCAGTACTTGCCGATGCAAAGTAGTAGACGGTTCGGTAGAAATGAAATTAAACTATTCGTTAGAAGCTGACGAATTAGCCAAGAATTATGTATTAAGCTGTCAAGCCGTTCCAACCTCCAAAAAAGTCGTGGTCGATTTCGGATTGTAAACCATAAACTGAATCTAATAACAAAAACGTTATGTCAGAACAAGAAGTTAAAAACCTAGAAGCAATGTTCGAAGCGCGCATTGCAAGAGATGAAAAGATCGAGCCCAAAGAATGGATGCCCGAGAAATATCGCAAAACACACATTCGTCAAATTTCACAACACGCGCACTCCGAAATCGTCGGAATGTTACCAGAAGGAAATTGGGTCACCCGAGCTCCTTCTCTTAGAAGAAAAGTAGCCCTGCTAGCTAAAATTCAAGACGAAGGCGGACACGGATTGTATTTATACAGTGCTGCAGAAACTCTAGGCATTTCCCGTGATGAGTTAATTAACCAATTGCACTCAGGAGAAGCTAAATACTCCAGTATTTTTAATTATCCTGCGGTAACTTGGGCCGATATGGGAGCCGTTGGCTGGCTGGTAGATGGTGCTGCTATCATGAATCAAGTGGCATTAATGGGTACTTCATATGGTCCTTATGCCCGTGCTATGGTACGCATTTGTAAAGAAGAGAGTTTCCACCAAAGACAAGGCTACGAAATATTACTGACCCTCTGTAATGGAACTCCCGAACAAAAAGCAATGGCGCAAGATTCCCTCAACCGCTGGTGGTGGCCTTCGTTAATGATGTTTGGCCCACTCGACGCTGAATCTCCTAATACCGAACAATCAGTAAAATGGAAATTAAAACGTAAAACGAATGACGAGCTGCGCCAACAATTCGTAGACCAAACCGTGCCGCAAGCCCATATCTTAGGACTAACGGTTCCAGATCCTGATTTAAAATGGAACGAAGAAACGAAACGCTATGATTGGGGACAAATCGATTGGAACGAGTTTTGGCAAGTGGTAAAAGGACACGGTCCTTGCAATAAACAGCGCATCGAAGCCCGCGTGAAAGCCCATGAAGAAGGAAAATGGGTACGCGATGCCGCCATGGCCTATGCCGAAAAACAAGCAAACAAAGAAATTAAAAAAGCAATATAACAACAGTCAATTGTCAAAAATCTAACCGACTTTCGACCTTCGACTTTCGACCTTAAGACTCTATAAATTATGAAAAACTGGCCACTTTGGGAAGTATTTATAAGAAGTAAAAACGGATTAGAACACCGTCATTGCGGTTCACTTCATGCAAGTGATGCTACGATGGCCTTAGAAAATGCGCGCGACGTATACACACGCCGTATGGAAGGTGTTAGCATATGGGTGGTGCCGTCAAGCCAAATTACGGCTTCCAATCCAGAAAATAACGGGGAAACTTTTGAACCAGCCATGGACAAGGCATACCGTCATCCAACCTTTTATGAATTGCCCGACGAATTAAAACACATGTAAAATGAATTCGAATTTAATTCAATACCTACTAGGAGTAGCCGATAATTCGTTAATTCTAGGTCAACGTTTAGGCGAACTTTGTGGCCACGGTCCTAGCCTTGAAACCGATATTGCTTTGACCAATATTTCCTTAGATTTATTAGGTCAAGTACGCAGCTATTACCAATACATTGCCCAATTACAAGGAGGTGATGCTACCGAAGATACCGTTGCTTTTTTACGCCTAGAAAGAGACTATAAAAATGTGCTTTTAGTAGAACAACCCAATACTGATTTTGGCTATTCTATAGCGCGACAGTTTTTATTTGATGTATTCCACTTAGCACTGCTTGAAGAATTGCAAAATAGCAAAGACGAAATGATCGCTGCTATCGCCAAAAAAAGCATAAAAGAGGTATTATATCATACCCGTTTTTCCTCCGACTGGATAAGACGATTAGGGGATGGCACCGAAGAAAGTCATAGCCGTATTCAAACAGCAATAAATGATTTGTGGATCTACACCGACGAATTATTCCATCAAACCGAAGCCGATAAAGCAATGGTATCCGAAGGAATTGGGGTAGATGTATCACTTTTAAAGGGCGCGTACTATCAAAAAGTAAGTACTGTTTTAGAGGAGTCAACTTTACAAACGCCCCAAATTGAATACTTCCAAAAAGGAGGTAAGTTGGGGATTCATAGCGAACATATGGGCTACATATTGACCGAATTGCAATACATGCAACGCACCTATCCAAACATGACTTGGTAATGATAACAGCCCAGTTAAACATAGATAAAGTATTATACGAGATCTTAGAATCGGTTTCCGATCCCGAAATACCGGTACTTTCTATTGTAGAAATGGGAGTTGTTCGGTCTGCCATAATGAAGGACGGTAAGGTTATGGTTGAAATTACACCCACCTACAGCGGTTGCCCCGCCATGGACGTAATAGGAGATGATATCAAAAGTGCTTTTAAATCCAAAGGGTACGATGCCAAAGTTGAACTAATCCTTTCACCGGCTTGGACAACCGATTGGATTACAACAAAAGGCAGAACTGCCTTAGAAAAATATGGGATTGCTTCTCCCTTAGACGCAATAGCCGACAAAGAAGCATTATTGGGAAATAAAAAAGTAGTGAAATGTCCACAATGCGGGTCATTAGATACTAAATTAGTAAGTCAATTTGGTTCAACTGCATGTAAAGCATTTTTTCAATGTGAAGCGTGTCTAGAACCCTTTGACTATTTTAAATGTTTAAAATAAACCCTTAGGGTTAAAAAATAAAATAGGTATGAGCAATTCAATTGAGTTACTAATTGAAAACAATGTGGCATGGGTATACCTCAATCGCCCCGAGGTTTTCAATAGTTTCAACCGTGAAATGGCATTGGCTTTACAAACCGTTTTAGATAATTGTAATGAAGATGCCAATGTTAGGTCAATTGTCATTACTGGAAGAGGCAAAGCTTTTTGCGCTGGTCAAGATTTGAAAGAGGTAACTGACCCCGAATTGAATCCAGGCTTTCGTAAGATATTAGAAGAACACTATAATCCAATTATTCAGAAAATTAGAAGCATAGAAAAACCTATAGTTGCTGCTGTTAACGGAGTTGCTGCAGGGGCAGGGGCTAATATTGCGCTAGCATGTGATATAGTGGTAGCAACAGAACATGCAAGTTTTATTCAAGCCTTCAGCAAGATAGGTTTGATTCCTGACAGTGCAGGTACCTTCTTTCTACCTCGTTTAATTGGTTTTCAAAAGGCAACCGCATTAATGATGTTAGGCGATAAAGTTACGGCCGCTGAAGCACTAGTTATGGGGTTAATATACAAAGAGTATCCCACTTCCATGTTTGAAGAAGAAGTCGCTACCTTAGCCACAACATTGGCGGCAATGCCTACTAAAGCACTCGGCTTAACCAAAAGATTACTCAATCAATCGATGATAAACAATTTAGAGCAACAGTTGGCATTAGAAAGTGATTTACAAATTGAAGCCAGTTCTTCAAATGATTATAAAGAAGGGGTGTCTGCTTTCGTTGAGAAAAGAAAACCGGAGTTTAAAGGAAATTAAAGCAACCTTTATTAGAAGATAAGCGTCATTCTAAATGGGTTAATTAAAGCAAAAATATGAAAGTAGCAGTAATAGGATCGGGGACCATGGGTAGTGGTATTGCACAAGTTGCCGCAACTGCGGGATGTGACGTAAAGATATACGATACCAATATGGAGGCGCTTTATAAAAGTAAGACCACCCTTGAAGCTACTTTGTCTAAGCTAGTAGAAAAGGGCAAGCTTAGCCCAGTTGAAAAAGATTCAATTAGTGCAAATATTACTTACGCTAATGCCATAAGTGATTTAGCGCATGCTGACTTAGTAATTGAAGCCATAGTGGAAAACCTTGAAATAAAGAGGAAGTTGTTTTCGGATTTAGAGAATTATGTCTCCCCCGAAACCATATTAGCTTCCAATACATCTTCACTTTCTATAGCTTCCATTGCAGCTTCTTGTCAAAAACCTGAACGCGTCATTGGAATTCACTTTTTTAATCCGGCTCCTCTAATGCAGTTGGTTGAAGTTATTCCTGCAGTACAAACCAGTGAAGAAGTGCTACAACTAGCAACGCAAACCATCGCCGGATGGAATAAAGTAGTTGCAGTAACCAAAGATACCCCTGGCTTCATTGTGAACCGTGTGGCCCGCCCTTTCTATAGCGAGAGTTTGAGAATGTATGAAGAAGGAGTAGCCGATTTTGCTACCATTGATTGGAGTCTAAAAACACTAGGAGGTTTCCGAATGGGTCCCTTTGAATTAATGGATTTCATAGGCAATGATGTCAATTATACTGTAACTGAATCCGTATTCACTGCTTTTTATTTTGATCCAAGATTTAAACCTTCATTCACGCAAAAGAGGTTGATGGAAGCAGGCTTTTACGGAAGAAAATCAGGAAGAGGCTTTTACAATTACAATGAAGAACTTCCAAAACACAAAGAAGATAGCCTTTTAGCAAAAAAAATATTTGATAGAGTGATAGTGATGCTCATTAACGAAGCAGCAGATGCCTTGTTTTTAAATGTAGCCTCAGCCAAAGATATAGACAATGCCATGACCAAAGGAGTAAATTATCCAAAAGGATTATTGGCCTGGGCCGATGAATTGGGCATTCAATGGTGCGTTGATACTTTAGATGGCTTGTACCATGAATACCACGAAGATCGTTACCGCTGTAGTGCTATTTTAAGACGCATGGCCACCAATAAACAAAACTTTTTTTAATGGAAGGAACTCAAATACCCTACAGAATGCTGTCCCTTGATCCCTACAGCCAATGGTTAGGAATCGAAATCCTCGAGTGTGAACTAGGCAGATGCAAAGTAGCCATGACGGTTAGAAAGGAAATGCTTAATAGTATGAATAAAGCTCATGGAGGAATAACCTATTCGTTGGCGGATACCGCCTTTGGGTTTGCAGCCAATACTCATGGACGATTTGCAGTTTCAATTGAAACTTCTATCAATCATATCGAAGCCGTGAACGAAGGAGATTATTTGGTCGCGGAATCGGTCATTGAAAAAGTAAACAATAAACTCGGGTTTAACATCATAGAAGTCAGACGAGGTGATGAAATGGTAGCACTATTCAAAGGAGTAGTATACCGCACTCAAAAAGAATGGGAGTAAATAATTCATAACTATTGAAATGGAAGCATATATAATCGATGGAGTTCGAACTCCAATAGGAAGTTACCAAGGAATGCTATCTTCAGTTCGACCTGATGATTTAGGGGCTTTGGTAATTAAAACTGTAGTAGAAAAAAATCCTAACATACCAACCAATGCTTATGATGATGTTATCATGGGCTGTGCTAATCAAGCAGGAGAAGACAATCGTAATGTGGCACGGATGTCGCTCTTATTGGCTGGCTTGCCCTATACAGTTCCCGGAGAAACCGTTAACCGTTTGTGTAGCTCCGGATTGTCTGCGATTATAAATGCATGTCGGGCTATAAAAGCAGGTGACGGCCATGTGTTTATTGCAGGTGGCGTCGAAAACATGACCCGAGGACCACTAGTGGTTTCTAAACCATCAGCGGCCTATGGGACTGATTCTAAAATGTATGATTCTAGTTTCGGATGGCGTTTTGTTAATCCCAAAATGCAAGAGATGTATGGTACAGATGCCATGGGTGACACCGCCGAGAACTTAGTTGATCAATATAGTATCACTAGAGAAGATCAAGATGCTTTTGCCGTGCAAAGTCAAATGAAGGCTACAACAGCACAAGCCTCAGGTAGATTAGCTAAAGAAATAGTGACGGTCGCTATTCCACAACGAAAAGGAGAGCCACTTCAATTCTCGCAAGATGAATTTGTTAAACCAACGACTTCCATGGAAGGCTTGGCTAAATTGCGTCCGGCGTTCAAAAAAGAAGGAAGCGTAACTGCTGGTAATTCCTCAGGATTGAATGATGGTGCTGCAGCTACTATTATTGCCTCAGAGGAGGCAGTAAAACAATATAATCTTAAACCTTTGGCCCGAATTGTTAGTTCGGCCGTGGTAGGTGTAGAGCCAAGAATAATGGGGATTGGTCCAGTGGAAGCTACGAAAAAAGCGTTAGCAAAAGCGGGTTTAACATTAGACCAAATTGATATTATTGAACTAAACGAAGCGTTTGCCGCACAAAGTATTGCTTGTATTCGTGCGTTAGGTTTAAATGATAATGATCCAAGAATCAATCCTAACGGAGGGTCTATTGCACTGGGCCATCCACTTGGGGTCACAGGTGCTCGTATAGCCTACTCCGCCGCTTTAGAGTTACAATTGACAGGAAAGCAATATGCCTTAATTACTATGTGTATTGGCGTAGGTCAAGGTTATGCCGCTATTATTGAAAGAGTTTAAGCCCAGCGTAAACACAGTAGTAACTGAAATAAATTCAGCTAAATGAATAAAACACAACATTACGTACTAGGAAAATGGACCTCCGCCACAGGTGAAGGAAAACCTTCGTTTGATGCGGTTACCGGTGAATTTATCGCCGAAACTTCGGTGGAAGGATTAGATATTCCAGCCATTTTACATTACGGAAGAACTAAAGGAGGTGAAAAACTTCGCAAAATGACCTTCCAAGAACGCGGGAATATGATTAAAAGTTTGGCCATGTACTTGACCAAACGCAAAGAAGCGTTTTATGAAATTAGTTATAGGACAGGAGCGACTCGCGTCGATTCTTGGATTGATATCGAAGGAGGTTTCGGAAATCTATATGCCAATGCCTCTTTGAGAAAGTTATTTCCAAACCAACCCTATCATGTAGAAGGTGATCCAATTGATTTGTCTAAAGGAGGACGATTTATGGCGCACCATATTTTGGTGCCCAAAAAAGGAGTTGCCATTCATATTAATGCGTTTAACTTCCCTATTTGGGGAATGTTGGAAAAATGTGCAGTCAACTGGATGGCGGGTATGCCAGCAGTTGTATTACCTGCGCCGGTAACTGCCTATTTAACAGAAGCAGTTGTGCGAGAAATAATCGCATCCAATATATTGCCTGAAGGCGCCTTGCAATTGATTTGTGGTACCGCAAAGAACATATTCGATACCGTAGAGAGTCAAGACGTAATTACATTTACAGGTTCTGCTACCACTGGAAAATTACTAAAAGCACATCCTAGACTTATTCAAGAATCGGTTCCGTTTACAATGGAAGCGGATAGTTTAAATGCCTCGATTTTAGGGGAAGATGCAGTACCTGGTACTCCAGAATTTGATTTGTTTATCAATCAAGCTCGAAGTGAAATCACGGTTAAGGCAGGACAAAAATGTACGGCTATACGTCGAATGATAGTGCCTCAAAACTTGATGGATGAGGTTCAATCTGCTTTAGGAAAAGCATTGGATAAAGTAGCTATAGGTGATCCAAGATTGAATGAAGTGCGTATGGGTGCTTTGGTTAGTAAAGACCAAGTAAACGTATTGAAAAGTAGAGTTACGGAATTATCCAAGTCAGCCCAACTCGTTTATGGTAATTTAGAGAAAACCAATCTTATAGGAGCCGATGAAAAAGGAGCTTTTGTGAGCCCCATTTTACTTCGGGAAGACAATCCATTCCAAAATATAGCCGTTCATGAAACCGAAGCTTTTGGACCTGTTTCTACGATTATGCCCTATAAAAACCTAGACGAAGCTATTGAATTAGCCCAAATGGGTAAAGGGTCGTTAGTATCATCCATAGTGACGAATTCAGACGCCATAGCTAAGGAATATGTGGTAAATGCGGCCTCACATCACGGAAGAATTTTGGTGTTGAATCGAGAAAATGCTAAACAAAGCACTGGACATGGTTCGCCATTACCTTTGTTAGTACATGGTGGTCCAGGTCGTGCAGGTGGTGGTGAAGAAATGGGTGGTGTTCGAGGTATTACGCATTATATGCAACGTTGTGCCGTACAAGGTTCACCAACAACTATAACTGAAATCACTGGTATTTATCAAGCCAATTCGGCTTATAAAGAAATTACCCAGCATCCGTTCCAATACCATTGGGAAGATATACAGCCGGGTATGTCATTACGCACACACAACCGAACTGTAACGGATACCGATATTATCAATTTTGCCAATTTAACTTGGGATCATTTCTATGCTCATACCGATATCACATCGTTAGATGGAAGTATCTTTAAAAAACGAACGGCACATGGTTATTTTATTTTAGCTGCGGCAGCAGGTTTGTTTGTTTACCCTAATAAAGGACCAGTAGCCGCAAATTATGGACTAGAAGAATGTCGTTTCTTACGTCCAATTTATCACAATGATACGGTGTATGTACGTCTGACTTGCAAACAAAAAGTAGATCGCGATGTGGCATCTGCTGAACATCCAAGTGGTATTGTCAAATGGTTTGTTGAGGTATTTGATACGAATGACGAATTAGTTGCCGTAGCTACTATTTTGACAATGGTACAAAAGAAACAAGAGGTATTTGTTGAAATGACAGACGAAAAGATAACTGAAATTTTAAATAAATTAACAGAAGAAACCAAACCACAATGGGGTATATTAACGCCTCAACATATGTTAGAGCATTTGGAGCAGGGTTATCGTATCCTATCCGGTGAAATGCAAGATTTTGAAATTGCGACTCCGGAAAAGATATTGGATAAGGTTCATAATTCCTTATACAATTACGAAAAGTTCCCAAAAGGCACAGCTTTCCCAACGCTAAAAAAAGGAGAAGTTGAAGATTTGGTTCACCCTGATTTTGCCACAGCTAAAGCGAAGTTTTTGGAAGCAAGGGAAGCGTATAAAACTTTTTTCCAAGAAAACCCTGAAGCAGTAATGAAAAATATGGTGTTTGGTGAGTTAAATAAATATGAAAGTTACCTCCTTGAGAGAAAACACCTTAATCATCATTTTGAACAGTTTGGACTAACATAAAATAGAGATGACAGAAGCTTACGTAAAACATACTATAGAAAATAATATTGCCACCATCGAGTTTTTTCATCCCGAGCAAAACTCTTTGCCTGGTAGTGTTTTAGCTCAATTAGCTCAAACCATATTAGAAGTTGGTGACAAAGAAGATGTAAAAGTAATCATCTTGCAAAGTGGTGGTGACCGCACTTTTTGTGCCGGAGCTAGCTTTAAAGAATTAATTGCTATTGATGATGCCGAAACAGGAAAAGTGTTTTTCTCGGGTTTTGCGAATGTCATCAATGCCATGCGTAAATGTCCGAAATTCATCATTGGACGTATTCAAGGCAAAACAGTAGGTGGAGGAGTAGGCATCGCCGCTGCTACGGATTATTGTATGGCTACTAAATTTGCAGCCATTAAATTAAGTGAATTAAACGTTGGAATTGGGCCATTTGTAGTATCTCCTGCTATCGAACGTAAAATGGGTGTGTCTGCTATGTCACAGATTGCAATTGATGCTAATACTTTTTATGAAGCTTCATGGGCTAAGGATAAAGGATTGTTTGCAAGCGTATATGAAAGCATTGAAGAAATGGATGAAGCGATGCAGGACTTTGCCAAACATTTATGTACTTATAATCCTGAAGCCATGTTTGAAATGAAAAAAGTATTTTGGAGAGGAACGGAAGATTGGGATAATTTACTAGCAGAAAGAGCCGCCATTAGTGGACGATTAGTGTTGTCTGATTTCACTAAAGAGACGTTGAAGAAGTTTAAATAAAATTTAGTCGAAAGTAGCAAGTCGAAAGTAAGGACTAACGACTTTTGACTTTTGACTTTAAGACTAAAATATGGTATACGAATTCAAAGGGTTTATCCCAGTCATACACGAAAGTAGTTTTATCCACCCGCAAGCTGCGGTGACGGGTAATGTGATTATTGGTAAGAACGTTTATGTGGGGCCTGGTGCTGCGATTCGTGGCGACTGGGGAGAAATCATCATTGAAGACGGTTGTAACGTACAAGAAAATTGTACTATTCACATGTTTCCGGGTAAGACTATGGTGTTGAAGGCGGGTGCTCATATCGGGCATGGAGCCATTATTCATGGAGCGAATATCGGGGCTAATTGCTTGGTAGGTATGAATGCCGTGATAATGGATGATGTGACTGTTGGTGACGAATGCATCATTGGTGCTTTGAGTTTCGTTAAAGCTGGAATGCAAATCCCGAATCGGAAAATGGTAGTTGGAAATCCGGCAACCCTAATCAAAGATGTTACTGATGAAATGATTGATTGGAAAACAAAAGGAACTGCTTTATATCAGCAATTGCCAAAAGAGTGTTACGATACCTTGAAAGTAGTAGAACCATTGCGAGTAATTCCAGAGAATAGACCAACGCAAGAAGCTTTTTATAAAACATTAGAAGAATTTAAGAACAAGTCATAAAGTCTAAAGTCAAAAGAGCAAAGTAAAAATTTTGCTCTTTTGACTTTCGACTTTCGACTTTAAGACTAAAACATGATAATAGAATTCAAAATGCCCAAAATGGGTGAAAGCATATCCGAAGCAACAATCATTAGTTGGTTGAAAAACGTAGGTGAATATGTAGAAGCCGAAGAAACCCTTTTAGAAGTGGCTACCGATAAAGTCGATAGTGATGTGCCGGCACCCGTTTCAGGAGTGATTACGGAAATTCGTTTTCAAAAGGATGCTATTGTAGAAGTTGGGACCGTTTTGGCATTAATTGATTCTCAAGGGAAACAAGAATCAGGAAGCAAGAAGCAAGAAGTAAAACAAGAGGTTGCGGCCCCAGGCAGTGTTGTTCCTTCGTCTAAACCAACCGCCCAAAGCATAGCCCATAAAGCCAACCCTGACGCTTTTATTTCGCCTTTAATTATTAGCATTGCACAGAAAGAAAATTTATCCATTGAAGAATTACAGTCTATACCAGGTTCTGGGGCTGATGGGCGTTTGCAAAAAAGTGATGTGTTTCATTATTTGAAGAATCGCACCTATCGTTTGCAAAGTAAACCCATGGCAACGGTGCAGCAACCTGCATCAACCTATCCTGCACCGAAAATCAATTTCATAGAAGGAAAAGACCATATTGTAGAGATGGACCGTATGCGCAAAATGATAGCCGATCATATGGTGTATTCCAAACAAACGTCTCCTCATGTGACCTCTTATATTGAAGTTGATGTAACAAATTTGGTTAATTGGCGCAATGAGCATAAAGACAAGTTTCAAGAAAAATACAACCAAAAGTTAACCTATACTCCTGTTTTTGTTCAGGCTGTTGCTAGGGCGGTTCAAGACTTTCCAATGATTAATGTTTCGGTGGATGGAAAAAGTATTATCGTCCATAAGGATATAAATATCGGAATGGCAACCGCTTTACCATCTGGGAACTTGATTGTTCCTGTGGTGAAAAACGCTAATGAAAAGGATTTAGTTGCTTTAGCTGCGGATGTAAATTCATTGGCTGAAGCCTCTCGCAATAATAAATTAAAACCCGAAGAAATACAAGGGAGTACTTTTACGATTTCCAATGTGGGAACCTTTGGGAGCTTGATGGGGACGCCTATCATTAACCAACCCGAAGTGGCGATACTAGCACTCGGAATTATTAAAAAGCGTCCTGAAGTTATTTCTACCGCTAAAGGCGATGAGATTGCTATACGCAGTATGATGTTCCTGTCACTGTCGTTTGACCATCGGGTAGTTGACGGATTCTTAGGGGGTTCTTTCTTAAGAAAAGTGGGCGATTATTTAGAACAATTTGACATCAATACACTATTATAAGCATGCAAGAAACTATGACACATTCAATCAAAATAACTAAAGTGGCCCAATCGAAAGCCAGTGAAGTAGATTTTTACAACATTACTATGGGGACACGTTTTACCGACCATATGTTTGTGTGCGACTATGAAAATGGAACTTGGCACAATCCAAGAATTGAACCTTTGGCATTAATACCCACCCATCCAGCAGCAATGGCTTTGCATTATGGGCAAGCCATTTTTGAAGGAATGAAAGCAACTTTAGGTACTGATGGAACACCATTGTTATTCCGTCCCGATGAGAATGCTAAACGACTTAATCATAGCGCTGATCGAATGGGAATGCCTTCTTTTCCGGAGGACTTGTTCGTTGAGGCTTTGAAGCAATTTACGGCACTTGAAAAAGAATGGATTCCAACGCAAGAAGGCAGTGCTTTGTATTTGCGTCCGTTTATGTATGCAGATGAACCTTTTATCGGAATGCGTGCGGCAACCAGTTTTAAATTTATCGTTATGGGATCGCCAGCGGGTCCTTTCTTTAGTCGAAAGATAAAGTTGTACGCCGAGAAGAAATATGTGCGCGCTGTAAATGGCGGGACTGGGGAAGCCAAAGCTGCGGGTAATTATGCTGCTGCTATTCGCCCTACTGAATATGCCAAAGCAAAAGGGTATGACCAAGTATTATGGTTGGATGCTCAGGATTTTGAATACATTCAAGAAGTAGGGACGATGAACGTATTTTTTAAAATAGCGGGAAAGTTTATTACGCCTGATTTGAGTGGATCTATTTTGGCTGGGATTACCCGTATGAGTGTAATTGATATATTGCGAGATAAAGGTTTTGAAGTAACGGAAAGACCCATCAGGATTTCGGAAATAATAGAGGCCTCTGAGAATGGTACTTTGGAAGAAGCCTTTGGAGCTGGAACGGCTGTAGGTATTGCCATGGTGGAAGAAATAGGGAACAATGACTTTTGTATTCAATTGCCAGAATCTAATCCTGTTTCAGTGATGGTTAACAATACTTTAAATGCTATAAAAGTACAAGAGGAAGAAGATAAGTTTGGCTGGATTGTAGCCGCTAGATAAAACATAACACATAACCTGGGTTTATTTCATTAGGGCCTGAGGTTTATATAAATACCAATGTTAGATAAAAAAATACTCGAGAAAGCATTTTCAACTATGGCTACTGCTAAAGCTATGGCGATGCTTTATGAAAATAATTTTAAGATAGTTTCTAAATATGTGCATGCCACATCTCGTGGGCATGAAGCTATTCAGATTGCTATGGCTTTGCAATTGTTGCCTCAAGATTATGCCTTTCCCTACTATCGAGATGATGCAATGCTATTGGGTATAGGAATGCAGCCGTATGATTTGATGTTGCAGTTGATGGCTAAAAAAGACGATCCGTTTTCGGGTGGGCGAACGTATTACTGTCATCCTAGTTTAAAAGAGGCAGACAAACCTAAAATACCGCATCAATCTTCGGCAACAGGGATGCAAGCCATTCCTGCTACTGGAGCTGCAATGGGTTTTTGGTATAAAGAAAATATTGGAATTCAAGAGGCTACTGAGGAATTACCATTGGTTGTTTGTTCGTTAGGTGATGCTTCTGTAACTGAAGGGGAAATCGCTGAAGCATTGCAAATGGCCGCTTTAAAGCAATTACCTATATTGTATTTGGTGCAAGACAACGGTTGGGATATATCAGCTAATGCCGCAGAAACTAGGGCGCAAAATGCGTTTGAGTATGCAAAAGGATTTCATGGTATAGAAGCGATTTCAATTGATGGAGCCAATTTTACAGAAAGTTATCTTGCTGTTCAAAAAGTGGTGCAAACCATTCGAGAAGAGCGCAGGCCGTTCTTAATCCATGCAAAAGTTCCCTTATTAAATCATCATACTTCAGGAGTGCGGATGGAATGGTATCGAGATGATTTGGAAGAAGCGCAATCTAGAGATCCTTACCCTGTATTGAAACAGCAATTGCTGGATGCTGGATTTACTTCAGACGAAATTAAAACTATAGAAGATAACGCTATAACAAAAGTACAAGGCGATTTTGATAAAGCCCAGCAAGCACAAGACCCTAGTCCGGAGGACTTGTTTACCCATGATTTTGCACCTACACCAATTACAGAAGAGGTAGGGGAGCGCAATCCTGATCGCGAAGACAAGGTGGTGATGGTAGATTGTGCCTTATTTGCGGTGGAGGAATTGATGAAAAAGCATTCGGAATGTTTGTTATATGGACAAGATGTTGGCGGACGCTTAGGTGGAGTGTTTAGAGAGGCGGCAACCTTGGCCCAAAAATTTGGAGACGATCGTGTTTTTAATACTCCTATTCAAGAAGCTTTTATTGTAGGTTCTACTGTTGGAATGTCGGCTGTAGGGTTAAAGCCCATTGTTGAGGTACAGTTTGCCGATTATATTTGGCCGGGACTTAATCAGCTATTTACCGAAGTGAGCCGTTCCTCTTATTTATCCAATGGGAAGTGGCCCGTAAGTATGATTTTACGTGTACCCATCGGTGCTTATGGAAGTGGTGGACCTTATCATTCTTCCTCTGTGGAAAGTGTGTTGACTAACATCCGTGGGATAAAAATTGCCTATCCTAGTAATGGAGCTGATTTGAAAGGTTTATTAAAGGCAGCTTATTATGATCCAAATCCTGTAGTGATTTTAGAGCATAAGGGGTTGTATTGGAGTAAGGTTAAAGGCACTGAGGCTGCACGAGTGAATGAACCTAGTGAAGACTATGTATTGCCTTTTGGAAAAGCCAATTTGGTTCAGGAGATTTGGGAACAAGAAACCGATGAGACTATTACTGTAATCACTTATGGGATGGGAGTGCATTGGGCATTAAATGCTTCGGCCATGATGACAAATCAAGTTGAAATTGTCGATTTACGTACACTTTATCCCTTAGATGAAGAAACCATATTTAAGTCCGTTAAGAAAGCTAAAAAATGTTTGGTAGTTACTGAAGAACCGGTGAATAATTCCTTTGCTAGAAGTTTGGCTGGACTAATACAAGAGCGATGTTTCCAGTATTTGGATGCGCCAGTTATGGTTATAGGCTCGGAAAATATGCCTGCCATTCCATTGAATAGTACGTTGGAGTTTACTATGATTCCGAATGTGGAAAAGGTTAGAATTAAGATGGAGGAGTTGTTGCAGTATTAATTTGCGGTCGCAGTATTCAGTTGAAGACTCATTATATAAATAAAAAACCCGTAACCATGAATGTTGCGGGTTTTTTGTTTGGGTTTGTTTTGGGACTGTTTTTAAATACAGTCTATTTCTTTTGTGGTGGATATTGTTCTAGAATTTTGGATACAAATTCCTTAATAAGTGCCTCTTTTTTATGGGTGTCTTTGGTGAGTGTACCTTCTCCTTCACCTTGCCAAATCAATTCCTTTTTCTTGGCATCGATTAAATCAATGTATAAGGTGCCTTCGGTGTAGCGGTTGATGGATGTTTGTCCGCTCCATACATAAGGATTCCAGCCATAGCCATAGCCATATCCCCAACCTGCATTGAATTGATTGACGTTTACTTGTTCTCTTTCTTTGGTGAAAATATTAATCAATATGTCGGGGGATTCACTTTTGGTAAACCCTTTGGTTGTCATGACGTCGTCGATGGAATGCATGATTCTTTTTTTGTCTAAATCGGATATCTCCATTTTGTCAACCCCTGATTTTAAAAAGGCATAGGACTTATAGGTTGAAAAATCTACTTTTTTATCATAATCGGAGTTTACTCTTACGCTGCAGCAAGAGGTTACTATTAAAAATAATACCGGAATAAAAGCTACTTTTTTCATAATTAATTTTATTTACGTTATAACAAAGCGTCATCAACTATATTAGGGATGGTTACTTTCAATAAAGGTTGCGTCTCCATGGCTCTTTTTATGGCAAAAATAGCACCTTCGTTTCGAGCCCAACTTCTTCTTGATATTCCGTTATTAACATCCCAAAAAAGCATTGATTCTAAGCGTCTTGATGCTTCTTTAGAGCCGTCAAGAACCATGCCGAAACCGCCATTAATAACTTCGCCCCAACCAACGCCGCCTCCATTGTGTATTGAAACCCAAGTGGCACCTCTAAAACTATCTCCTATGACATTGTGAATGGCCATATCGGCAGTAAAACGAGAACCATCATAGATATTGGATGTTTCTCTATAGGGGGAATCCGTACCAGACACATCATGATGGTCTCTTCCCAAAATAACATAACCAATTTCGCCACGTGCTATGGCTTGATTAAAGGCTTCAGCAATTTTGATTCGGCCTTCGGCATCGGCGTAAAGGATGCGTGCTTGAGAACCTACCACTAATTTATTTTCTTGAGCGCCTTTAATCCATTGGATGTTATCTGCCATTTGCTGTTGAATTTCCTGAGGCGAATTTTGCATCATTTGTTCTAAAACTTGGCAAGCAATCGCATCTGTTTTGGCTAAGTCTTCTGGATTTCCTGAGGCACAAACCCAGCGGAAGGGTCCGAATCCATAGTCAAAGCACATTGGCCCCATAATGTCTTGCACGTAACTTGGGTATTTAAAATCGATATGGTTGTCTGCCATAACATCGGCTCCTGCTCTAGAGGCTTCTAAAAGGAATGCATTTCCATAATCGAAGAAATACGTGCCTTTTTTGGTATGTCTATTTATGGCTGTTGCATGACGGCGTAAGGTTTTTTGAACTTCCTCTTTAAATTTAATAGGATTTGTAGCCATTAATTCATTGGATTCTTCAAAAGTATATCCTGTAGGGTAGTAGCCTCCAGCCCATGGATTATGGAGGGATGTTTGATCTGAGCCTAAATCGATGTGTAATCCTTCTTGGTCGAAACGCTCCCAAATGTCGACTACATTTCCTAAGTAGGCAATTGATATTACTTCTCTGTTTTCCAACGCTTTCTTTACTCTTGGTACTAATTGGTTAATCTCATCAATTACTTCGTTGATCCAACCTTGTGAATGGCGAATATGAGTGATTTTTGGATTGACTTCGGCACATACGGTAACACAGCCCGCAATGTTTCCTGCTTTGGGTTGGGCGCCGCTCATACCTCCAAGACCTGAAGTAACGAATAAGCCACCAGCAGGTGATTTTTTAATTTTTCTAAATCCATTTAATACTGTGATGGTAGTGCCATGCACTATTCCTTGGGGTCCGATGTACATATAGCTCCCTGCGGTCATTTGGCCATATTGAGAGACGCCTAAGGCGTTCATTTTTTCCCAATCATCAGGTTTGGAATAATTTGGGATGACCATACCATTAGTCACCACTACTCTTGGTGCTTCTTTGTGAGAAGGGAATAGTCCCATAGGATGACCTGAGTACATCACTAAGGTTTGTTCTTCAGTCATTTCAGATAGGTACTTCATGGTTAGGCGGTATTGTGCCCAGTTTTGGAATACGGCTCCGTTGCCGCCATAAGTAATCAATTCGTGGGGATGTTGGGCTACAGCATAATCCAAGTTGTTTTGAATCATCAGCATGATGGCTTTGGCTTGTTCGCATTGACCAGGGTATTCCGAAATGGGACGTGCATACATACGGTAGTCTGGACGAAGGCGGTACATATAGATGCGGCCAAAAGTTTCTAATTCGGCTTTGAATTCAGGAAGTAACTCGGCATGGTGTTTGGGCTCAAAATAGCGCAAGGCATTTTTTAGGGCTAACTTTTTCTCCTCCTCTGATAGTATTTCTTTTCGCTTTGGGGCGTGGTTTATTTCCGTTTCATAAGGTTTTGGTTGTGGTAATACCGCCGGAATTCCTTCTATTATTTGTTCTTGAAATGTCATCTTTGTGTTTGTGAGTTTAAGCGTTAATTCAGTTAGAAATAGGGATATGATGCCTTTATTTTCTGATGGTGTTTGTTTTTTTATCGAATCCATAGGGGCAATGTCGGCAACCGCTTCGGCAACAATAACCCCGTTTGAGATGGTATTTTTCGGTAAAAACTTTATAGCCTTCAGGAGTTACATAATAATCCTCTCCTTCTACAAGTTTGTTTTCATTGTTTTGCTCAATCATAGTTACAAATTTAAAGACTTTATGAGTAATGATGCTAATCGTTTTAAAATAATTAATTTCTGTGAGGTTTCGTTGTAATTAGGTTACTATTGGGCACTCTAAAGGTTAATTGTGTTGCCTTTGAGTGCATTAGACAGGGAATCGATGTCTTACTCTTTTATTTTTTTTAACAAACTGAGTGTTAAGTGATTATTTTTTTTATTTTTATGAAAAATTATACACTAATGAAAAGGCTGATTCTGATTCTTATAGGTTTGCTATCGTTTGGTGCGCATGGACAATTATATGTGAGCAATAATAGTTATATGTACAATAAAGGTAAAGTGGTTTATGTTGGGGGTAATGTGGAATTGAACGGAGCAAATAGTGCTTTATATTTGAGAAATGAAGGTCAGTTAGTGCAAGGAACTGCAGGGTCTTCGGCGAATAAAGGTATTGGAAAGCTCTCCGTTTTTCAAGAAGGAACCGTTAATAATTTTTCCTATAATTATTGGTGTTCACCAGTGGGTAATGCTTCAGCAGCGGCGGGGAATGAAGATTTTGGTGTTACGATGCTTAACGTTCCCACAACTACCACGGCTAGTGCGCCTGCCACTATGATTACAAGTGATTCTGATGGGCAATCCAGTGCAGGTTCGTTAGGTATTTCTACTTATTGGATATGGAAGTTTTTATCTTCATTAACTTATGCCCAATGGTTCCAATCGGGTTCTTCGACCAACATTAGTGCGGGACAAGGATTTACCATGAAAGGAACGGCGGGGACAGACGCTACTAATGTAGGTGAAACCGCTTTGAATAATCCGGGGAGTGCGCAACGCTATGATTTTCGCGGTAAGCCAAATGATGGTGATATCACAGTTAATGTAGGCGCTAATAATTATACTTTAACGGGAAATCCGTATCCTTCTGCTATGCATGTTAATGCCTTTTTATTAGATCCAGCAAATAGCGCTTGTACCGGAGTTGCTTATTATTGGGAACAAAATAAAACGGTTAATTCTCATGTGTTATTAGCTTATCAAGGGGGTTATGGAACTTATTCTCCCGTATCCTTAGTTTCTAATGGTATTTATGTACCGGCGACTTTTAACACCTACAACATCGATGGAACATTGAATGCCACAGGGGTTTCTTCGGGACTGCTTATTGAGAGAAAGTATGCACCAATAGGGCAAGGATTTATGGTTAAAGGAAGTTCCGGTGGTTCGATAACATTAAAAAATTCGTATCGATTATTTAATAAGGAAGGTACTTTTTCTCAATTTGAAAAAACTTCCAATGGTTCCCCGTCAAGTGCAACAGCTGCTGAGATAGGAGGTACGGTTGAAACGATACCACAGGTTCGGTTAAATACTATTATGAATAATGAATTTACTAGTCAATTGGCCTTAGCTTTTGTAATGGAGGCTACTGATCAAGTGGATCGAGGTATTGATGCTAAGAGTCCGGTTGAGGAAAGTGTTCCTAATCAAGTTTATTTTGTGTTGGATAACGATCGATATGTGATTCAAGGTTTGCCGTTTAATGTTAACAAAAGAATCCCTTTAGGGATTAAGTCGGCCGAAGGAGGTACCTTTAAATTTGATGCTTCTATGGTGTTGAATTTTGATGAAAATCAGCCGGTTTATATTTATGATGCGCAAGATGGACTGTATCATGATGTTAAAAATGACACATATGAAGTGACTGTTCCTGCCGGTGTGACTGCTAGTCGTTTTGAAATGACTTTTACGAATGAGGCATTATCAAGTGGTACTCATTCGGCGTCTAATTTTACAATCTTCCAAAATAATCAGGATCATTTATTGACTATTTCAAACCCTAAACGAGTTGAAATAGCTTCTGTAAAATTATTTGATTTAAATGGTAAATTGCTGTTTGATCGAAGCAATCTGGAAGTCTTGGAGCAGTATTCTTTTTCAACTAATGGATTGAGCGAGGCTGCTTATTTGGTACAGGTAATTACTAAGGATAATCATAAGGTTAATCAAAAAGTAATTATCACTGCTAAATAGGAAGTTCCTAAGTTTGATTTCATCCCTTTTTATTATCTATGACTTCTTGATTTTGTACCTTTGCAAAAACCTTTTTTTTGGAAAGTTATAATCGAAAAATTATTCTAGAACATGCTGATGTCACCTTATTTATTAAGCGTGAGGACTTACTGCATCGCTATATTTCGGGTAATAAATTCAGAAAGCTAAAGTATAATTTGGTTGAGGCAAAAAAGCAAAATAAGGCGACATTGCTGACTTTTGGAGGAGCCTTTTCCAACCACATATTGGCTGTCGCTGCCGCGGGTTATGAAAACGGATTTAAGACTGTTGGAATTATTCGAGGAGAAGAATTGGCGGCAAAGATCGCAAGCAATCCTACTTTGCGTAAAGCACAAGAATTTGGAATGGTATTTGAGTTTGTTTCAAGAGACGCTTATAGAGAAAAGAGCAGCAGTACTTTTATTGATGCATTGGTTTTACGGTATGGGGATTTTTATTTGTTGCCGGAAGGAGGAACCAACGATTTGGCGGTAAAGGGTTGTGAAGAAATTCTAACGGTTGATGATGCTGCCTTTGACTATATCTGTTGTGCTGTGGGTACAGGTGGTACCTTATCAGGGATTATAAATTGTTCAAAAGACAGTCAACAAGTTTTGGGTTTTCCGGCTTTGAAAGGTGATTTCCTACGGGAAGATATTTGTAACTTTGTTACCAAATCTAATTGGGGGTTACAAACGGATTATCATTTTGGAGGTTATGGTAAATGCACTTCGGAATTGATTTCATTTATTAATGCGTTTTATTTGAAGCATAACGTTCCTTTAGATCCTGTTTATACCGGTAAAATGGTTTATGGTGTGTTGGATTTAATTGAGAAAAAGGTATTTCCAGCGCATTCAAAAATACTCATGATACATACGGGAGGACTGCAAGGGATTGCAGGGATGAATTTAAAATTAAGACAAAACAAACAAACAGAACTAATTGTAGATGATTAAGAAACTCATTTTTTTGTTACTAATGATATTAGTAGCTTCTTGTAGCGCTAACCGGTCGGTTGTTCGCACTTCCAAACCAGATCCTAGAAAAGTAGGTCAGCCTCCAATAGTACAACATGTTAAAAAGCCTATTTACAGACCTGGAGGTAGTCCTAAACCTCAAGTGGTAGCACCAAAAACGACGCAAACGGATGCTCCTATCGTTTCAAATGATAGCGATACGGGAGCAACTGTAGTTTTGGAAGCTACTACTAGAGTTAAAGTAACTACTCAGATGGTCTTGGCATATATTGAAAAGTATAAAGAAGTTGCCAAAGATAACATGGTCAGAACCGGCATTCCTGCCAGTGTGACGTTGGGTCAGGCAATATTGGAATCGGGTGCTGGAACTGGGCCTTTAAGTGTACAAGCGAATAATCATTTTGGTATTAAATGCCATAAAGAGTGGACAGGTCCGAGTATTTCTTATACGGATGATGAAGAAAACGAATGTTTTAGGAAATATCAAGATCCGAGTGAGTCCTTTCGTGATCATTCGTTCTTTCTAACGAGCCGACCGAGATATGAGCCTCTTTTTCAACTGGAAAAGGATGATTATAAAGAGTGGGCCAAAGGATTGAAAGCAGCGGGCTATGCGACGGACCCTAAATACCCAGACAAATTAATAGGATTGATTGAGAAGTACCAATTGAATAAATTTGATGCTCAGGTCATGGGTAAGGAGTTTGTTCCGGTTGTAAGTATTGCCAAAAAGGAAATTGTATATGCGGATGATACGCAACGCTACACTGTGGTTAAAGGAGATACTTTGTATTCGATCTCCAAAAAATTTAATATCACTGTCGAGGAATTAAAAAAGAAAAATAATTTAGCCGATACGACTTTGTCTCTTGGGCAAAGAATACTTGTTAAATAAGTTTTTATATCAAATATAATACTAAAGTTAAGTTACCCATGATCTATCAAAGAAGCAGCCAGCTATTTGCAGAGGCTGAAAAAGTAATACCAGGAGGCGTAAATTCGCCCGTTCGTGCCTTTAAAGGTGTTGGAGGTACCCCAATATTTGCCAAAAGTGCTAAAGGTGCTTATGTCTATGACGAAGATGATAACCGCTATATTGATTATATAAATTCATGGGGACCTATGGTATTGGGTCATGCTTTTCCACCCGTAGTTGATGCTGTTGTAGCGAGAGCTAAGAGCGGCACTTCGTTTGGTATGCCCACTGAGCTCGAAACCAAAATAGCTGAGTTGGCCCTTTCGATGGTTCCGAATATTGACAAGATTCGATTTGTTAATTCGGGGACCGAGGCATGTATGAGTGCTATTCGATTAGCGCGTGGCTATACAAAAAGGGATAAAATTATAAAGTTTGCCGGTTGTTATCACGGGCATTCCGATTCTTTTTTGATTCAGGCTGGAAGTGGCGCTAGTACTTTTGGCACGCCTAACAGTCCGGGAGTGACCCAAGGAACGGCTAAAGATACTTTATTGGCCAATTACAATGATATCGAAAATGTAACCGCCTTGTTTGAGTCCAATAAGGGAGAAATAGCAGCTGTTATTATAGAGCCTGTAGCAGGAAACATGGGTTGTGTGCCTCCAAAAGAAGGATTTTTGAGTAGTTTACGAGCGCTTTGTGATGCCCAAGATGCTCTCTTGATTTTTGATGAAGTTATGACTGGTTTTCGATTGGCTAAAGGCGGAGCGCAAGAGTTATATGGTGTAAAAGCAGATCTTGTTTGTTTTGGTAAAGTTATAGGAGGAGGATTACCAGTAGGAGCTTTTGCGGGCACTCATGAAATTATGAACTATTTAGCGCCGCTGGGACCTGTCTATCAAGCTGGGACCTTATCGGGAAATCCGTTGGCTATGGCTGCGGGTATTGCGATGCTACAATCGTTGAATACAACGGCAGGTATCTTTAAAAGTCTGGAGGAGAAAACAGCGTATTTGCATCGTGGGATAGATAAAGTCTTGAAAGAAAATAATATTGTTTTTACCATTAATAGAGTAGGTTCGATGATCTCAGTGCATTTTGATGCTGAACCTGTTGTTGACTTTGCAACCGCTAAGAAGGGCGATAATGCTACTTTTAAGCAATTTTTTCACGGATTGTTGCGTGAAGGAATTTACATTGCGCCTTCTGCATATGAAACTTGGTTTATCACGGAAGCCTTAAGCTATGAAGATTTGGACTTTACTATAAACGCCATTAATAAAGTTGCTAAAACCTTGTAAAATAAAAAAGTCCCGCGATTGCGGGACTTTTTTATTTATTTAGAAAATAATTAGTTAATCAACTTTGTAAATAACGCTTTGTTTTTCTCTAACTTTTCCATTTGAACTCCGTCAAGAGTAGCTCTTAATTTAGCTTCAATGGCACTAGATAATACTTTCTTTCTTTCAGCAGATAAGGTTTTGTCTTCAAGTGTGGTGTACTTCAATTCAAAAAGTCTTAAGAAATTATCACTTGACGTTTGATCTAATTTTAAAAAAGTAGCTAATTCAGTAGCATCTTTTTGAGCTAAATCATGAGAAGTGGTGGCTTTTTTGTCTTGAGCATTTGCACTTATAGAAAATGCTATCAATAACGTTAATGCAGCAATTAATTTTTTCATTTTGATATAGTTTTAGTGAAATAATATCCTCAAAACTAAGGTGTTTTTATTTCTTTTCAAAATTTATTTTGAATTAATTACTTCTTAAGAGGTTCAAGGTCTTTATCCATACCGTTCTCTTCTCTTCGTTCCATCATTTTCTCTTTCATATTTGCTCTGCGTTCTTCACGGATTTTATCCCATTTGGCGTACTGCTCTGGGGTAAGGATTTTTTTCATTTCAGCATCAGCGGAGGCTCTTTCTTTTTCCATGTTGGCTTTTGCTTCTTTTCTGTCGTTAGCTTTCATGGCTCTTTTCTCTTTCATTTCTGCTTTTTTAGCTTCTCTTATGGCGCTTTCTTTGGTAATAAGCGCACGAACCTCACTGATTTGCTTTTCGTTTAAATTCAAATCTTGAGACATTCTTTTAACTTGAAAATCTACTCTTTGTTCTGGAGAACGATTTTCTCTATCTCCTCTTCTTCCTTCTTTTTCTTGTGCCCATGTTGTCAATCCAACTAACATTACAATGGCTAAAAATACTTTTTTCATTTTACTTTAATTTAAGATTATATTGCAATTAGACAAAGTTGCTTGCAAAAGGTTTAATCGTTAACAAATATTTAACACTATGGAATGGTTTTTAGGCCAGCATGAGATTATTTATTTCAATTGCAATAATCGTGTTTTTATAGTGTAGCAGTTGGCCTAAAATGGTTTCGTTATTTTTTCTAAAAAAGGGCGTTTCTGAGAATAGGGATTCATAATAGGCAACCCCTTCGAGTAGGTTGTTTTTGAATGCATTCCATTTTTTAATTTGATTGGATGAACCTTCCCCTGTGTATGTGGTTACTTCATTTTTCAGATAATCCACATACATTTTTAGTTCGTTGATAAAAACATTTGAGCGGTTTTCGGTGCTTAGTACGTTGGTTTTACCGTAGATATGTTGTACCATGTTGGCTAATGAAACTTCTTTATCAAAATAGGCTAAGTTTGGTCCGGGGCAAATGATTACTCCTTGTTGTTGTCCTTTTATTTCAATACCGTTTTCCATATAGGCTGCATTGACAAGTCCCACGCACAAGCAAGCTTTTTCGGTGATTTTATCTTTTTGAATTTGGTATTCAGTGGCAGACAAGTTGGGTTTATTTTTTTCTAGTTCCTCTAGTTTGACGTCTTGGTATTTTTTGGAAGCGGTACAGGTACCTTCTTCGTCTATTTCTTTGCTTAGCGCTAATAGTCTTTTTGGGCAAGAGCTACCCGCTTTATTTTCGTTTATTCTTTTTTGTTTCCAATAATCGTTGGAGGAGCCTTTGACTGAATTGAAGGGAACTCCTAGAGGAGAAATGTTGCTTAAGTAAAAATCGCATTCTTTACTTTTTGCAAGTAAGTCGCGCGTTTCTTGGTCGACGGCTGTTGCTTCGGGGACTAAGAGGAAGGGGGATCCCCAACCTATGGAGTCTAGATTATAGTGCTTGAGCAGGAAGTCGTGTTCTTCGGCGGTCCCTACACCGCCTTGCGCTGTGATTTTTAATTCTATGGGTTGGGCGGGTATTGGACGTTCTTTTAGGGTTAGCGCTTTTACTAGTAAGTCGTGTGCTGATTGGATGAGTTGTTCTTTTTTGGATTTGAATTCTTCCAAGATAGGTCCCATTAAGAAGCCTTCGGTGGCAAAGGCATGGCCTCCACAGTTCAACCCTGATTCAATGCGGTATTCTGACACCCAAAGTCCTTTTTTGGCCAAGAAGTTACCTTGGATTAGGGCTGAGCGGTAGTCGCTTACTTTTAGGATTATTTTCTTTTTTAGGTTCCCTTCTTGGTCTGGGTAGAAATCGGAGAAGTTTTCAAAGTAGCTGTAGAGTCTTGGGTTCATTCCGGCGGAAAGGACCACGGAGGAATTCAAGTTGCTCTTTGCAAAGCCTCGAAGTGAGGCGTGGGCATCATTGAATTCAGTGGGTAATTGTTCTTTGTCTTTGAAATTATCCTTGTCGACTTTTGTCATGATGTTTACATCGATGTCTCCGGGGAATAGGTTTTCTTCTAGGTAATTTTTAATGGTTTCTTTAAGAGTAGAGCCTTCCTCTAGGAAGTTTTGGAGCCCTTGGCGCAATTCTGAAGAGCTTGGCAGGACCTTAATGAAGTTTTCTAAAGCGGTTTTACTTTCGGCTAATTCGGTTTTAAAGTTTTCGAATTTATCTTTTACGATGGTGTCGACAAGGTTAAGATAGTGCGTGATTCGCTCTGCGCGGTAGTCGTGAAACTTTTGCGTTATTTCTTGGTAGGGCAAGCTGAATTTTTGGCTGTAAAAAGCGCGCATTTTTTCGATTAATTCGTCATCGGTGATGGAGATTACGGATGCGATACCGTATTGTGCTACTCGGATGGGACTGTCTATGGTGTAGGCTAATCCCATTACAGGTATATGAAATGTGTGTGTTGATTTTAAATTGCTCATGCCTTATGGTATATAATTATTCAAGCTACGAAGATTGGTAAATCTGTTGAGTAAAAATGTGATAAATATCATATGGTATTTTATAAAAAATATCCTTTAAAATTTAACAGTTAAAACTTATTTTTTAGGCAGGGTTACTTTAAATTTGCGCCGTTATTCGACGGTTCGCAAGTCTTTTACTTTTTGGTCGTCTAAGTCGTTAAAACAAGATTACTCCCTATTTCTGTTGAAGAAAATACTCATCATGATGGCCCTAGCAGTACTTTTAAAGCCGGTGTTTCCGGTTATAGAGTATGCGTTGAATTATCATTATATTGCTACCGTATTGTGCGTTAACAAAGCCAAGCCGAAGTTGCATTGTAATGGTAAATGTCATTTGATGAAGGAATTGGCTAAGGCAGCAGAAAGTGAGAAGCCTATTTCTTCGGATAAAAAAGGGGCTGTCAAGCAAGAAACGGAGCTCTTATTTTACTTAGATATTGCTTTGTTACTGCCTCAAAGTACTTGCTTGGTTGTTTCAAAGCCAGCAGTAGATACGTATTCCAACTTATACCAAAGAACAATGGCCACGGCTGTTTTTCATCCGCCCGTTTTCGCTTAAATTTTATCGGTTTTACTGGGTACGATCGCGCTGTTTTTAAGACGGTTGGCTTTTGTATTGTACCTCTATTTAACAAGTATTATTAAAGAAAATCAAATCAATGAAAAAAATATTGTTTGGTATTGTAGTGCTGTGTGCATCAATACCCTCTTATAGTCAATGTGCGTGTTGCGCAGGGGCAGGAATCGGTTCGTCTAACGGGGACTATAACAACGGGATATTAACCTTACCACAAGGAAAGGCTGTGGTAGAACTTTATGGGGATTACCGCACTATAAAGGATGGGTCTGCTCCGGAAGAGGATGAAAAATTATTGACGAGTATGCTGATTAATTCGGTTGGTGTGCGTTATGGAATTACGAAGAACTTTACGGTTTCGGCCTTATTGCCCTATGTAAGTTTGTATACCAAAAGCGGTTCTGATGGGGGGATAGGCGATGTTATCGTCTTGGGGACTTATACTTTTTATCAAAAGAATACTTTTAATTTGGCCTTGCAGGGCGGAGTAGAGTTGCCTACTGGGGTACAAAAAAGTTCGGCTTTTGACAATACTACCGTGATTGTGGGGTCTGGCTCTTATGATCCTATGGCAGGGCTTTTATTTGCTAAACGATGGGAGGATTACACTTTGAGTGGGAATGTTATGTATAAGCATACGACTCCAGGTTTTCAGCAGAATTATTATGGCAGTTTATCCGTTCAGAATCTTACGTTGTCTTATCGTGTTACAGGAGCGGGCAGTATTTGTTCTATGGATGCTGATGCTACTGCAGCCCCTGAGAAGAAGGTTGCTGCTTTTGGGTGGAGTATTTTTGCAGGGTATAGTGGTGAATGGTTGGACAAGTTGAAAGAAGATGGAGTTGTGGATGATAATTCTGGGCATTATTTGGGCTTAGCTAATTTAGGCACCAACCTTTCTTATCAAAAATGGGCATTTCCTGTAACGGTATCCTTGCCGATTATTAGTCAGATGAATGGGTTGCAAAATGATTTTGGTATCCGATTTAGAGTGGGGGTCATTAGAGCATTTTAAAAGAGCTTATACTAAAAAAGGAACTCCGCGGAGTTCCTTTTTTTATGTTTAGTTCAGTACTACTGTCTTGCTGTCGCCGTCTACGACTACTTTGGTAAGACCATGGTTGGCGAGGCCTTTCATGGCGGCATCCCATTTTTTGCCGCTTAATTGAGCTTTGTCTTTTAAAGCGGCTAGGCTTTGGTTGTTTTCGGCTTTTAGAAAACTAATGATTACTTTCTCGTCTTCGGTGAGGTCGATTTGTTTTTTCTCGGGTCTCATTTGAGGGAAGAACAATACTTCTTGGATGGAAGCGTTATTGGTCAGGAACATGATTAGTCGGTCCATCCCGATTCCTAGTCCGGAGGTAGGCGGCATACCGTATTCTAGTGCTCGTAAGAAATCATTATCGATGAACTGTGTTGCTTCATCATCGCCGCGTTCCGCTAGTTTTAATTGGGCTTCGAAACGTTCTCTTTGGTCTATAGGGTCGTTTAGTTCCGAGTAGGCGTTGGCTACTTCTTTTCCGCAGACCATTAATTCGAAGCGTTCGGTTAGTTCGGGGTTGTCTCTGTGTTCTTTACAAAGTGGAGACATTTCTTTTGGATAATCGGTGATGAAGGTAGGCTGGATGAAATTCCCTTCGCATTTGGCGCCGAAGATTTCGTCAATTAGTTTGCCTTTACCCATGGTTTCGTCTACTTCTATGCCCATGCCTTTTGCGGCATCGAAGAGTTCGCTTTCGCTTTTTCCCGAGATGTCAAAGCCCGTGAATTGTTTGATGGCATCGGTCATGGTTACACGAGCGTAGGGTGCTTTGAAGTTCACTTGGTGTTCGCCAAAGGTTGCTTCGGTGGTTCCGTTTACTTCATTGGCACAGTATTCTAGTAAGTTTTCAGTGAATTCCATCATCCAGTTGTAGTCTTTGTAGGCTACATAGATTTCCATGGCGGTAAATTCGGGGTTGTGGGTACGGTCCATTCCTTCGTTACGGAAGTTTTTGGAGAATTCGTAAACTCCGTCAAAGCCTCCTACAATTAATCTCTTTAAGTAAAGCTCATTGGCGATACGCATGTATAAAGGAATATCTAAGCTATTATGATGTGTGATGAAAGGTCGTGCTGCGGCACCCCCTGCGATCGATTGCAAAACCGGAGTTTCTACTTCCATGTATCCGGCGGTGTTGAAAAACGTACGCATGGCGGTGAAGAGTTTGGTTCTTTTGATGAAGACCTCTTTCACTTGCGGGTTTACTACTAAATCTACGTAACGCATGCGGTAGCGCAATTCGGCGTCGTTGAAGGCGTCGTGTACTTTACCGTCTTCGTCCACTTTGGGTAATGGCAGCGGGCGTAGGGTTTTGCTTAGGAAGGTAAAGTGGTTTACGCGGATGCATTTGGCGCCCACTTGGGTGGTGAATAATTCACCATCGATACCGATGAAGTCCCCTAGATCGGTTAGTTTTTTGAATACTTGGTTGTATAGGGTTTTGTCTTCTTCGGGGCAGATTACGTCGCGATTGAAATACAATTGGATGCGCCCTTCGCTGTCTTGTAGTTCGGCAAAGGAAGCTTTTCCTTGGTCACGAACGCTCATTAAACGACCGGCTACGATTACATGCTTTCCTTCTTCGAAGTTGTCCTTAACCTGTTTGGAGGTATGATTTACCGGAAATAAATTGGCTGGATAAGGGTTGATTCCTAATGCTCTTAGGGCATTTAGTTTCTCTCTTCTGATGATTTCTTGTTCGGAAAGTTGCATATATGATTGTATTTAAGCGTGCAAAGATAAGGATTATTTAAAAATGAACTCCTTAGACGATTTGAAAAAAAATGTGAATGTTTTAAATCAAAAAGGAGTGGTTGTGTGCTGGCTTATCCAAGGTATTGGAGTCCTTTAGAGCATCATGGCATGTTTTTGTCGTTTAGTTTTTGTAAGAAAATAATCGATGCGCTGCTTGGGTCAGAAGTAAAAATGGACTTTAGCCCTTGTTATTACAGCGTTTGAGTAGTGTAGACCTAGTGGAAGGCATGAAGTAAGTATGGAGTAAGTATGGAGTAAGCATGGCTTAACTATGGAGTAAGTGGGTGGTAGCTATTGATTTTGTTGGGGTTGAGTGGGTGTAAGGGGTGTGTAAGTTTTGTAAGGTTTTGTAGGAATTACATGTTTGTAAATTTCAAAAGTGGAAATTCCAATAATAAAATTCCAAATTCCAACTTGATTTATTGTCTTTTTAATTACTGCTACTGTACACTGGGTTCCCGCCTTCGCGGGAATGACAAATGAAGGAATTGGGTTTCTGTGTGCCTTCGCGGGAATGACAATTGATGGAATTGGGTTTCTGTTTAATATTTGTAACTTTGCCTTTTGCAACACCGACGATGAATAAACAAATACAACTTCAGGATTTAGGGGCTAAGGATTACAAGGCCACTTGGGATTATCAGGAGGAACTTTTTCAGGAGATTGTGGCTATTAAGTTGGCCCAACGTCAAGCTCCGGAATTAACTACCCCTAATTATTTTTTGTTTGTGGCCCATCCGCATGTGTATACTTTGGGTAAGAGTGGTGATTTGTCTAATTTGTTGTTGAGTGAAAAACAATTGGCCGATAAGGGTGCTACTTTTTACAAGATTAACCGTGGTGGTGATATTACCTATCATGGTCCGGGTCAGATTGTGGGGTATCCTATTTTGGATTTAGAAAATTTCTTTACGGACATTCATAAATACCTTCGTTTTTTGGAAGAAGTGATTATCATGACGATAGCGGACTTTGGATTAAAGGGGACGCGCAGTGAGGGGGAGACGGGCGTTTGGTTGGATGTAGGTACCCCTTTTGCACGCAAGATTTGTGCGATGGGCGTGCGGGCTAGCCGTTGGGTTACCATGCATGGGTTTGCTTTGAATGTAAATGCGGACTTGGGCTATTTTGACCATATTATTCCGTGTGGGATTCGAGGTAAGGCCGTTACTTCTATGCATGTAGAGTTGGGTCATTCTCTAGACGAAGCAGTTGTAAAAGCTGCCATCATCAAACATTTTACGGCGCTTTTTGAGGCCGAGATGGTTGTTTTGAATCCGATAGTTACCTAAAATTACAAATCCAATTTTAATTGTTCGGGGAGTAAGCGGAAGGACATGCGATGGTATTTGCAGGGTCCGTATTTTCTAATGGCTTCGCGGTGTTCTGCTGTGGGGTATCCTTTATTTTTTTTCCAGTTGTACATGGGGAATTCTTCGTGGATTTTGTCCATGTATTCATCTCGATAGGTTTTGGCTAGGACGGAAGCTGCGGCTATGCTTAGGTATTTTCCGTCTCCTTTGACTATGGTAGAAAAGGGGATGTTGTTGATGGGTTTGAAGCGATTTCCGTCGACGATGATGTATTGCGGTATGGGGTTTAGCTTACAAATGGACAACTGCATGGCTTTTATCGAGGCATTAAGGATGTTAATTTCGTCAATTATTTTAGGTTCGAGGTGTGTAAAAGCGAAAGATAGTGCTAGTTCTTCGATTTTGGGTTTCAGCTTTTCTCTTGTTTTTTCAGACAATTGTTTAGAGTCGTTTAAAAGATCCAATTTAAAATTTTCGGGGAGGATTACTGCGGCAGCGGTTACCGGGCCTGCGAGACAGCCTCTTCCGGCTTCGTCTGTGCCGGCTTCCCATTTGAAATTGGAATATTTAAGTGCTAACATGGAATTAATTTTTGATAAAAATATAAAAAGTGACGCAACTATTCTAGACTTTAACCCTCTTCAAAATAGTTTATTGTTTGCGAATGTAACCGCGTTTATAATTAACTGTTAATATTTGGTTAATTAATAAATTATTAAGAAGTTTGCAAAATAACTAACTCAAATAAAATTAATATGAGATCGAAGTTCAAATGGATTTTTACGCTATTGCTAGCGTTTACAATGCAGTTTTCGTTTGCACAAGAGAAAACTGTTACAGGTGTAGTATCTGATAAAACAGGACCGCTTCCTGGTGCTAATGTGGTTGTGAAAGGAACAACACGTAGTGCACAAGCGGATTTTGATGGTAAATTTACTATCAAAGCTAAAGTTGGTGAGACTTTAGTAATTTCTTTTACAGGGTACAATAATAGTACCGTAACTGTAGGAGCAGCAAACAATTATAAAGTAGTGTTGTCTGATGGTATAAAACTGGAAGAGGTTGTAATTGGTGCTTATGACAGAAAGTCGACCAAGCCAAAATCTATGGCTGCTTCCACGACCGTTTCATCAGAAACTTTTGAAAACAGACCTAACGTAACCTTATTGCAGTCTTTACAAGGAGCTGCCCCTGGATTAACGGTATCTAGTTCATCAGGATCTCCGGGTTCTGCTAAGATTGATTTGTTGATTAGAGGTCTTGGTACGCTTAGTGCTGACACGCAACCTTTGTATATAATTGATGGAGTTGCTACTAACTCCTCTGTTTTTAGAAATATTAATCCAGAAGATATTGAATCAGCTACTATCTTAAGAGATGCTGCTGGTACTTCTATCTATGGTAGTAGTGGTGCTAATGGTGTATTAGTTATAAAAACTAAGAGCGCTAAATATGAGTCGGCTTTAAAGATTAGTTACTCTACTTCTACGGGATATTCTACCTTACCGGGTAACAAATATCGTTTAGCCAATGCACAACAAGCTTTAACTATTGAAAGAGCTGCTGGTTATGGAGTAGGTAATGGTGATATCACCGCTTTGTTTCCTAATAATACAGGAGCTCCGTTGACCGATGCAGAGATCAATGCTTATAAATCTACTGATTGGTCCAAAGAGTTTTTTGATACTGGGGTAACTAAATCTCATAATATTAATATGACCGTGGGAGGAAAAAATGTTTCAAGTTTCACTTCACTTGGTTATATGGAGCAACAAGGTATTGTTCCTACTACTGACTTCCAACGTTTTAGTTTACGTTCAAATATTAATGGAAAAAGCTCGAATGAAAAATTTACCTACGGTACTAACTTGACCTTAGGTTTTTCAAAAAGACATCAATTGGCTCAAGAAACTAATGCAAACGTTAATAATAATACCGTACAAAATCCATTGTTAGGTTCGTTGGTTGCCTTGCCTTATATCACTGCGGATATGTATGCAGGAAGTGGACAAGCCTTATACGATCAAATAGGAACTACTTTTGATCATGGTAATCAAACGATGGTCTTGTATGATATCTTAAAGCCTAGAAATATACCTAATTACTATAAAGAGCTTAAAGTTTTAGGAAGTTTCAATGCGTCTTATAAACTAACTAATGCATTGACTGCTTCTACGCGTTTTGGTGTTGATTATACCGCTACTGATAGAAATTTTGCTAGAGCGCCATGGTCTTATTTAGCTATTGCAGTTAGAGAGAATCAGGCGGTTCCTTATGGAGGATTTGAGTCGATTACGACTGACAGAGATTTTGGATTTAACATCGTAAACAGTTTGACGTATTCTAAAACATTTAAAGAAAAACATTCGTTGAATGCAGGTCTTTATATGGAATATAAGAAAGCGCAACGTTTGGTTAACTCACAAGTTCAAAATGGTTTGGATATCAAAACGTATGCTTTTGGAGCAGGTACTGGTTGGACCAACGTAGGTGCTCAATACGATGTGTTGCGACCAACGGTTTCTGCTGGTAAGGCTACAGGAGGTTCGTTCTCTTACTTTGGTACTTTAGGGTATGATTACGATTCTAAATACGGATTAGATATGTTGGTAAGAAGAGATGCTAGTTACCGTTTTATTGAAGATAAGCGTTGGGGAACTTTTTGGTCAATTTCTGGAAGATGGAACATTGACAAAGAAGACTTCATGAAAGATACTACTTTTAGTATGTTGAAATTGAGAGCTTCTTATGGAACCCAAGGGAATCAAAATATTATTGCTGTAACTGCAGGTTCTAACGCCTTGTATGCTGGTAGCAATTTAGTAAGAGACTTGACCGCCACTTCTACAGGATACGGGAATACAGGAGCTTATGATGTATCTCAAGTGGCGAACAAAAATTTACAATGGGAGGAGCAGACACAGGCCAATATTGGATTGGATTTTGAATTAAACAAAACTAGATTGTCTGGTACCGTAGATGTTTACAACAAACAAACTAATAAATTGTTCAACTTTATTAATACTTCTGCTACAGCAGGTGTTGGTAGTAGTATTCCTGGAAATTCAGGAGGTATTAATAACAGAGGGATTGAATTGTCTTTACGTTATAAAATCATTAAAGATTCAAAAGACTTTAAATTAGGTGTTTATGCGAATGGTTCATACAATAAAAATAAAATTACTGACATAGAAAAAACAATTTCTGGTAATCGTATATACGAAAACGGATCTATGGTAGGAGAATTTTATGAAGTGCCTTATATGGGTATTAATCCTGCTGATGGTAACTTATTGTTCTTGGACATTAACAACAACTTGACTGAGAATCCAAACGATAGTGACAGAAGAAAAACAGGCAAAAGTGATACGCCTTCTTTACAAGGAGCTTTTGGTTTCAACGCTGATTACAAAGGATTTTTTATTGATACTCAATTTACTTGGATAGCTGATGTTTACCGTTATGATACTGCTTTGTACTGGTTGTATAACCCAACTTATGTAGGAGACCTTAATGTAAGTTCTGATTTATTAAACGCTTGGACTCCAACTAACACTAACACTAATATTGCTTCACTAACTGCCGCTAATTATCAGTCGGGAGTAGATTATTCAGACGAGTTCTTAAAAGATGCTTCTTTTATACGATTAAAAAATATCTCTATAGGATATAATTTTAATAAAGAAACCCTGAAAGGGACTTTCCTTAAAGCTTTGAAACTATATGCGCAAGGTGAGAATTTGCACACTTGGTCAAAATGGAGAGGGTGGGATCCAGAAAGTACAGATGAAACTAACTTAGGTAAGTTTCCATCACCTAGAACAATTTCGGTTGGTGTAAATGTTGAATTCTAATAAAAAAAATAATGAAAAAATTTAAATTATTATTACTTTCCATCGTTGCGTTTGGATTTATAACCTCGTGTGAGGATGCATACAAAATTGTTCAGGATGGTGAATTAAACGATGATGTAGCAGTACAATCAGTGGATGATATGCAGGCTTACCTTAATGGGGTATATACTCATATTTCTACTGGAAGTGAAATTGCCTTTACGGCTATTTTTACCGATGAGTGCGGAACTGGAGCTGGTTCAGGAGGTCAAAATTTTGACACTCATAGATTTCAATTAACGGCTGCTAATGGTTATGCTGAAGGAATGTGGTATGGTCATTATGAAGCCATCAATAGAGCTAATAGATTATTAAGAGCTGCTGCGATTATTGTTCCTGCGCCTGAAGAAGAGGCTGCTTATAATTCAATTGTAGCGCAAGCTAGAGCCATTAGAGCGTTTTGTCACTTTGAGCTTCTTAGTTATTTTTCTACTGATATGAAAGATGATAATGCTTTGGGTGTTATTCTTATGGATAGAGTACCTGGTACTTTGGAAGATTTACCAAGAAGCACCAATGGTGAAGTATATGCTTTGATTAATTCAGATTTGGATTTTGCTGCGGCTAATTTGGCTGATGATTTGACTTATAAATTTATGACTAAAAACTTAGTTAATGCTATTAGAGCAAGAATGAATTTGTACCGAGGTAATTATGCTTTGGCGCAACAATATGCGCAAGATGTTATCGATAATTCAGGATTAAGTTTAGCTCCTGCTACTCCGGTAGCTGCGCCAGCACCAACCAATCCTAATTATAGTATCGTTGTAGCCTCTAATCCATTAACGGCTGGTTCTCCAACCGCTGCATGGAATACAGCTTTCTATGGTGCCGCTACTACCAATCCTTACCGAAAAATGTTTGCTGACCTTAATCAAGGTGAAATCATTTTTGCTTTAGATAGACCGGCTACAGGTGGATGGGAGAATATTGCTGGTAATTTCTCTACTAATACTACCAATGTTTCGGGATCTCCGTTCTTTGAAGTAGGTAGAAATTTATTTAATGCATTCAGAGCTGTGCCAGGAGATGTTAGACGTTATGCTAATGTTGATAACACTTCAAAAATCAATCAAAATTATGATACCGACCCTAACTATATCTCGTCTGATATCTTGATTATAGATAAATATCCAGGAAAAGGATCTCAACCTTTAAGAAACGACCTTAAAGTTTACAGATTGTCTGAGATGTATATGATTTTGGCTGAGTGTTATGCAAGATCTGGTAACCTTAATGGCGCTACGGCTTCTACTGCATGGGCTGTTAAAAAAATCAGAGATGCTAGAAACTTCTTGGGTGCTCAACCGCTTCCTGTTTATGCAGATGCTACAGAGGCTTTAAAAGACGTTTTACTTGAAAGAAGAAAAGAGTTTTCTTTTGAAGGTCACCGTTATGTAGATTTGAGAAGATTGGGTGTAGAATTGAATGTTTCTATTGATCGTAATGCTACTGATGATGAAGTTGCTGGATTGCCAACTACTTTGTCTAATACTGATTATAGATTTACAATGCCTATTCCAACAGCAGAGATTAATGCTAATGGTGTGATTCAACAAAATCCAGGGTATTCTAACTCAAACTAATTTACTATAAATTATAATTTATATGTTAAAAACCTCTCAGGTAACTGAGAGGTTTTTTATATTTGTTACTTAAAGTTTTAAAAAAATATAGATAATGAAAAATATTTTACTCTTGCTTTTGTTTCCAGTATATGCTTTTTGTCAGACGGAAAGCGAAAGAAGTACTATTGTAAAGGCTAATGATAACGCATTGCTTGCGGAATTAAAATCAAATGCAGCTGCTACTTATGCTATTCAACAGGAGCGTATTAAGGCGTATTTATTAGCGCATCCTACGGTTCAAAGTGAAAAGCGCTCCTTGCAACGCATCGAGGACGATGGTACTCCAATATTTTATACTACCTACAATCAAGGTTCTGCTTTAACTATGGGTGCCAATAAGCTTTATCCCGGCGGAAGTTTAGGATTGAGTGTAACCGGTAGTGGGATGATTGCTGGTGTATGGGACGGAGGAAAAGTTAGAAATACCCATACTGAATTTGCCGGAGGTAAAGTAATCTTGAGCGATGCAGCTGCGACTTTGAGTCCGCACGCCACGCATGTAACGGGTACTATCATCGCTACAGGAGTTAGTGCTTTGCGAAAAGGGATTGCCTATGGAGCACAAGCTATGACTTATGATTGGGATACTGACAATGCTGAAATGCTTGATTTTGGAGGTTTAGGTTATTTAGTATCTAACCATTCTTATGGTTATGTTGCTGCCGATTTGCTGTCTTATAAATTTGGTTCTTATGATACTTCGTCTATCGAAGATGATCAAGTAGCTAATGCTTGTCCGTATTATCAAATTGTTAAAGCGGCGGGTAATGACCGTGATGATTTTACGTTGGCGCAGGCCAATAATAAAGGAGGTTATGATTTATTGACGGGCTCTTGCTGTGCTAAAAACAACATCGTTGTTGCGGCAGTGGAGCAGGTTACGAATTATTTAACACCGGACAGTGTAATCATGAGTTCGTTTAGTAATTATGGTCCGACGGATGACGGTAGAATTAAACCAGACATCGCTGCTAAGGGTGTTGCGGTAAATTCTACAGTGAGTTCGTCGAATTTTGCCTATGATATTTACCAAGGAACTTCCATGGCTGCGCCTGGGATTACGGGTATGATTGTATTATTACAAAAGCATTTTAATGATTTAAATGCGGGTACTTTTATGCGTGCTTCAACGGTAAGAGGTTTGATTTGTCATTCTGCTAAAGAAGCGGGTCTTAATCCGGGTCCGGATTATGAATTTGGATGGGGATTGGCTGATGCCGCTGCGGCAGCCAACATTATTACGAATCGCAATGTAACTACCGTTCTTGAAGAGAACACCTTGACTACCGGTCAAACTTTTACGAAACAGATTATTATTAATTCGGCTCAAGATCTAGCGGCTACTATTTGTTGGACTGATCCGACTGGAGCTTCTAATGGTACCGTTGAAGACAATAGAACCCCAAGATTGCGAAATAACTTGGATTTAAAGATTTTAAAGGATGGTGTTACTTATTATCCTTGGAAATTGTATGTTGAGGATCCTAGTGCAGGGGCCACCAACATAGAAGATAACAATGTGGATAATGTTGAAAAAGTACAACTTTATGATGCGCAGCCTGGAGTTTATACGATACAAGTAACCCATAAGGGAAGTACCTTACTAGGTGGTTCACAGGTATTTTCATTAATTGCTAATGGTGCGACTGGTTTAGATTTGAATACTAAAGGGTATGACTATGATACTAGTATTTTTATTTATCCTAATCCGGCCAGTACGGTATTGCATTTTAGCGTTAAGAATTCGCTGGAGATTTCGGCTGTGTCTATTCATGATATTACTGGAAAGGAAGTATATGCTACCACTACAGGATTGGCTCAAAATCAAGTTGATTTAACTTCTTTGGCTTCGGGCGTTTATTTTGCGACCTTTACTTCGGGTACTGCCTCAGTAACTAAGAAGTTTATAAAAGAGTAATTTTCTTTTTAATTTATAAAAAAAACCATCCTATTTCTAGGGTGGTTTTTTTATGGTTTTATTACAAATTGTTTTGTGTATTTTTGCCTTGAAAATTATTCTAATGCGAAGACTACTATTGCTTATTTTTTTATTGTGTTTTTCCTTTATTTACCCTCAGCAAAAAAAACCTGAGGTTGGGACGGGAATGGAATCTCGTAAAACGATACCGCCTGTTAAGAAGGCCAAAGCGGCTCATAATCAATATCGGATCATCAGTTTGCAGCGGGACACCACTTTTGTAGATACCTCCTTGACTATCAAAAAAGAGTATGCTTACAATTACTTGCGTAAAGATATCTTTGGACTTTTGCCCTTTGCTAATGAGGGTCAAACGTATACCGTGTTGGATTATGGTTTGAAGGCCTATAATCCCTTTCCTGAAATTGGTTTTTCGGGTAAGCAATTCAATTATATGGGAGTTAATGACATCAAGTACTATTCGGTCGCCACACCCGTTACAGAGCTTTATTATAAGACCGTTATGGAGCAGGGCAATTCTATAGATGCCTTAGTCACTTTAAATACCTCAGAACGCTTTAATATGTCTATTGCCTTTAAAGGATTGCGCTCGTTAGGAAAATATGTAAATCAACTGTCTAGTACGGGTAATTTTAGGTTTACCTCTAGTTACATTACGAAAAATAAGCGGTATGCTTTCAATATGCATTTTACGGGTCAGGATTTCTTGAATGGCGAGAATGGGGGTATTACTACCCTCGATAATTTTGAAAGCGGTGATGGTGCCTATCAAAACCGTGCTCGAATGGAGGTCTACTTGAAAGATGCCAAGTCGTTTATTAAGGGGAAGCGTTTCTTTGTAGATCATCACTTTAGGATCAATCCAACGGCTGGGCATAACAACCTTTATTTGGCGCATCAGTTTACTTATGAAAACCGCTTTTTTGAGTATAAGCAACCCACGGTGGCTAGTACAGTAGGAGAGGAAACCGTATATCGGTTTGGGACTTCCTATGTACTGAGTAATGTGGATGATCAGACGCGTTATAATCGGATGTATAATAAAGTGGGTGCCCTATATGAAAACTCTTTATTGGGTAAGTTTCAATTTTTCATCGAGGATTTCCGTTATAACTATTATTATAACAAAGTCTTGATTTTAGATACAGGGATAGTGCCCAATGCGTTGAAGGATAAAATACAAACCGTCGGAGGGCAGTATGAGTACCGAAAAAACAAATGGAATGGTACGTTCCTATATTCGAATTCTACCTCTAATCAGTCGTTGTCTACTTTTGATGCCCAATTGAAATACCAACTGAATCCTAAGAATTCGTTTGTATTTCAGTACCAAATGATGAACAAGTTGCCGGATTTGACCTATAACCTTTACCAGAGTAATTTTGTGGCTTATAATTGGCATAATACCTTTAAGAACGAAAAAATTAAGAATATAGAAGTTGCAGCTGCTACCCAGTGGTTTGATGCCTCATTGCAGGTGACTTCGTTGGATGATCATTTGTATTATAGCAATGATGCTGCGGTGGATTCTAGGCAACAATTGATTAGTCCGAAACAGTATGGTAAAACTATTAATTATCTTTCTGTTAAAGTAGGGCGCGAATTCAAATGGTGGAAATTGGCTTTGGACAATACTATTTTATATCAGCAGGTGGGACAAGAGGAAGCTGTTCTTAATGTCCCTAAACTAGTCACCCGAAACTCCTTGTACTTCACGAACTATTTCTTTAAAAAGGCTTTGTATTTGCAGACTGGTTTTACGTTGAATTATTTCACCAAGTTTTATGTGAACGATTACAATCCAGTGGTTACGGAAGCCTTTGTACAGAACGAGAAGAAAGTGGGTGATTTCCCTATGGTGGATTTCTTTGTAAATGCCCGCATTCGTCAGACCCGTATCTTTTTGAAGGCCGAGCATTTTAATTCGAAGATGACGGGAAACACTTTTTATACGGCGCCGAATTATCCTTATCGTGATTTTATGATACGGTTTGGATTGGTTTGGGATTTCTTTCAGTAGGCTGAAATCTAGATAATAGATAATAGATGATAGACTGATACCGGCCTGCCTGCCTGAAGGGATGATAGAATGATAGAAATGATTTATTTTGCTGTCGCTTTGCTGTGCTTTGAAAACATTTTTATATTCTATACCTTTGCTTGGCTTATTACTTAAAATAAGTAGGTTTTATTATGAAATACGCAAAAAATATATTGGGAACTATTGGGAATACTCCGTTAGTTCAATTAAATAAAGTAGTTGAGGGGATTGATGCTTTGGTTTTGGCTAAAGTAGAAACCTTTAATCCGGGGAATTCTACTAAGGACCGTATGGCTTTGAAAATGGTAGAAGATGCTGAGGCTGATGGGCGTTTACAGCCGGGGGGTACGATCATTGAGGGTACTTCTGGGAATACCGGAATGGGATTGGCTTTGGCGGCTATCGTTAAAGGATACAAATGTATTTTTGTGATTACGGATAAGCAGTCTAAAGAGAAGATGGATATATTGCGTGCTGTGGGTGCGAAAGTAATTGTTTGCCCGACTGATGTAGAGCCGACGGATCCTCGTTCGTACTATTCTGTTTCCAAGCGATTGGGGACTGAGATTCCGAATTCGTGGTATGTGAATCAATATGACAATCCGAGTAATGCCTTAGCGCACTACGAGCAAACGGGTCCGGAAATTTGGGAACAAACCGATGGTAAGATTACTCATTTTGTGGTAGGTGTCGGTACGGGAGGTACGATCTCTGGGGTGGCTAAGTATTTGAAAGAACAAAATCCGAATATTAAGATATGGGGTATTGATACTTATGGCTCTGTATTTAAGAAATACCATGAGACGGGTATTTTTGATGAGAACGAAATTTATTCTTATATCACGGAAGGGATAGGGGAAGATATATTGCCTAAGAATGTGGACTTTTCCTTGATTGATGGCTTTACAAAAGTAACGGATAAGGATGCTGCGGTTTATACCCGTAAGATTGCTTTGGAAGAGGGGATTTTTGTGGGGAATTCAGCCGGTTCTTGTATCAAAGGATTGCACCAATTGAAAGAACATTTCAAGCCAGAAGATGTGGTGGTGGTCTTGTTCCATGATAGTGGGAGTCGCTATGTAGGTAAAATGTTTAATGACGATTGGATGCGTGAGCGTGGCTTCTTGGATGAGGAGATTACCAAAGCAGATGATGTTATCAAAGACCATAAAGACAAGCCGTTGGTTATTGTTAGAACCGAAGAATTGGTTTCGCATGCCATTGATCGCATGAAAAAATATAATATTTCTCAAATTCCGGTTATCGATACTACGGGCTTTGTGGGTAGTTTGGATGAGACGGATTTGTTTAGAAGTTATGTGGAAGACAAGAACATCGCTGATAAGCCAATTAAAGAAATTATGGGGAAACCTTATCCGATGGTTAATGCGAATGCACCGATAGAAGAAATTTCTAAGTTATTTACGAAAGACAATCAGGCGGTATTGGTTGATATGGGTAATGGTAAGCATCATATTATTACGAAGCATGATATAATTAGTTCAATTAAATAAAACGGAGTTTTATTTAATTGAACTAATTTCAGGTTTCAAGTTTCAGGTTTCAGGTTTTAGGTTTCAGGTTTCAAGTTTCAAGTTTCAGGTTTCAGGTTTCAGGTTTCAGGTTTCAGGTTTCAAGTTTCAGGTTTCAGGTTTCAGGTTTCAGGTTTCAAGTTTCAGGTTTCATGTTTCAGGTTTGCTGCACTTCGCTTCGCTTGTGTTAGGTTTTGGGGTTGGTTTTTGTTATTTGGTAACTGGAGGACCGGAAGAGGAGCTTGTTGTTTATTGTAGTTGAATGAAGTCATAAAAAAAACCTTCAAAAGAATTTGAAGGTTTGTGGTTTTATGCTTTTTTGCTTTGCTTTTTAAATATATTGAAAACAAAAAGGGTTCCGATTATTGCCATTACAATTAATAGTGTATCAATTGATGCAGGAGGTGGGTCATTTCCTTCAAGTCCACCGCCACCTTGATCATTACCCGGTTGAGCAAATGTCATTAGGTTAGAGAACAAGAGTAAGGCAAGTAGTGATAATTTTGTATTATTCTTCATCTTAGGCATACAATTCATTTTGCAAATATAGCAAAGATTTTTTAACTTAGAAATTTTAACTATTAATTTAATGTTATTTAGTCGAATTCGGAGGTAAAAAATAACTTTACATTTGGAAATTTGCTTTGGGTCATTTGGATGGTGAATTCGGAGTCGGCTAGGAATACTAATTGTCCGTATTTATCATGTGCGAGGAATTTTTGTTTTATTCTTTTGAATTCTTTGAATTCTTCGCTTTTTAGATCGTTCGGTTTTACCCAGCAGGCTTTGTGAACGGGGAAGTTTTCATAGCTGCATTTGGCTCCGTATTCATGTTCTAATCGGTATTGTATCACTTCATATTGTAGGGCGCCTACGGTTCCAATTACCTTTCTGTTATTCATTTCAAGGGTGAATAGCTGGGCTACCCCTTCATCCATTAGCTGGTCTACTCCTTTGTCAAGTTGTTTTGCTTTTAGTGGGTCGGCGTTATTAATGTATCTAAAATGTTCTGGAGAAAAACTTGGTATGCCTTTGAAGCTCATTATTTCTCCTTCGGTCAATGTGTCTCCAATTTTGAAATTGCCTGTGTCATGAAGACCCACGATGTCTCCTGGATAGGAGATGTCTACAATTTCTTTTTTTTCGGCAAAGAAGGCGTTGGGACTAGAGAATTTTAGGTTTTTATTTAAGCGAACGTGCATATAGGGTTTGTTTCTTTCAAAAGTCCCTGAAACTATTTTGACGAATGCTAAACGATCACGGTGTTTAGGGTCCATATTGGCGTGTATTTTAAATACAAAACCGCTCATTTTTTCCTCATCGGGCTTTACCAAACGTGTTTCGGATTCTTTAGGTCTGGGCGTGGGGGCTATTTGAATAAAACAATCTAGTAATTCTCTAACTCCAAAATTGTTTAAGGCCGAGCCAAAAAATACGGGTTGCAAGGTGCCGTTAAGGTAGGCTTCGCGGTCAAAGGCAGGGTATACTTCGCTGATGAGTTCTAATTCATCACGCAATTTGCCTGCTGGCTTTTCACCAATTATTTTTTCGAGTTCAGGACTGTTGATCTCTGAAAACGCTATAGTGTCTTCAATATTTTTGCGGCTGTCGCCACTAAATAGGTTAATGTTTTGCTCCCAGATATTGTAAATTCCTTGGAAATCATATCCCATGCCGATAGGGAAGCTCAATGGAGTCACATTCAATCCTAATTTTTGTTCCACTTCATCCATTAAGTCGAAGGCATCTTTACCTTCACGGTCTAATTTATTAATGAAAACAATCATAGGAATGTTTCGCATGCGGCAAACTTCTACTAGTTTTTCTGTTTGTTCTTCGACTCCTTTGGCTACGTCAATGACTACAATGACACTGTCTACCGCTGTAAGCGTTCTGAAGGTGTCTTCGGCAAAATCTTTGTGCCCAGGGGTATCTAAGATATTAATTTTTATGTCTTTGTAATTGAAAGCTAAAACCGAGGTGGCTACTGAAATTCCTCTTTGGCGTTCAATTTCCATAAAATCGGAAGTGGCTCCTTTTTTGATCTTATTGTTTTTTACGGCGCCTGCTTCTTGAATAGCTCCTCCAAAAAGGAGTAGTTTCTCTGTTAGGGTCGTTTTACCCGCATCGGGGTGCGATATAATGCCGAATGTTCTACGGCGTTGTATTTCTTTTAAAAAACTCATGATTTTCAATAAATAGTTTGCAAAAATACTATTATTTACTCATTATTTTGGCATGATTAAAACAACTAATTTTTTCTTTAAAATCCTTGTAAGGAGTACTGTTAATAAAATTTTGTTAATACTAGCCTTGATACTTGTATAATGTGATTGAATTGTTACTTTTGTTGATTGTAACGACTGCATTTTAATTGCCGTAGCACTGTATTCAAAATACATTTTAACAGTATTATAATAAAAGAAGAAAATTTATAACGATGAGTATTAAGAAATTGTTTTTAGGATTATTACTAGGGGTATCGATTACAGGAATTGCCCAAAACAAAACAAAAGAAGTTCTATTTACGGTTAATGATAAACCTTATTATACGGACGAATTTGCCAGAGTATATAAAAAGAATTTAGATTTGGTTAAGGATGAATCGCAAAAGGATTTGAATCAATATTTGGAGCTATTTGTGGGTTATAAATTGAAAGTTAATAAAGCGTATAAGTTGGGGTTGCAAAACAATACTCAATATCAAACGGAGTTAAAATCATACCGAACTCAATTAGCCAAAAACTATTTTAACGACACCAAGATTACACAAGCTCTTATGGAAGAGGGCTATAATCGTTTGCAAAAAGAGGTAAGGGCATCGCACATTTTAATTATGGTTGATGAGAATGCTACTCCAGAAGATACTTTAAAGGCCTATAAAAAAATAGAAGAAGTTAGTAAAAAAGCTTTAGCTGGTGAAGATTTTGGGGCTTTGGCTACTCAATATTCAGAAGATCCTTCGGCAAAGGAAAACAAAGGAGATTTGGGTTATTTTTCTGCTTTTAGAATGGTTTATCCATTCGAAAATGCTGCTTTTACTACTTCAAAAGGCAAGGTTTCTAAAATCATCAGAACCCGTTTTGGATATCATATACTAAAAGTTGAAGATGTAAGGCCTAATCGTGGAGAGGTTACTGTAGCGCATATTATGATTTTGAATCCAAAACCTGAGGACCAAGATCAAGAAAAGGCAAAGAATACTATCAATGATATTTACACTAAAATACAGCAAGGTGAAAAATTTGAAGATTTAGCGAAACAATTTTCGGAAGATAAGTCTTCTTCCTCTAAAGGTGGTGTTTTGAATCGATTTGGTTCAGGGCAGTTGAGTTCTGAAGAATTTGAAAGTGCTGCTTTTGCTCTAGCAGCACCTAAAGATATCTCAAAACCATTTCAGTCACAATTTGGCTGGCACATCATCAAGTTGATAGAAAAACATCCTATCAAAACTATGGATGAAATGAAGAATGAGTTAGAGTCAAAAATAGGCAAGGATGATCGTTCTAAAAAAATAGTGGCTTCTCTAAATGAGAAATTGAGAAAGAAATACACTTATAAAAAAGATGTAAAGCAATATGGTTTACTATCTAAGTTGGTAACTGATGATTTTTATGAGTCTAAATGGAAAGTTCCCGCTAATGTAGATGACTATAAGTCGGCCGTATTAACTATTAATGCTAAAAAAATAGACGGTAAAACCTTTTTAGAATTTGTTGACAAGCAACAAAAAGGAGGGATGAAAGTAAAACCGGTTTCAAAATTGACTGATCTTTTATTTGAAAAATTCATAGACGAGCAGTTAACCGCGTATTATGATGAGAATTTGGAAAATGAGTTTCCTGAATTTGCTAATGTGATGGAAGAGTACCGTGATGGTTTATTGCTTTTTGATTTGATGGAAAAGGAAATATGGGAGCGTTCTAAGACAGACACCATTGGGCTTAAATCCTTTTATGAGGATCATAAAATGGAGCATATGTGGAAAAAAAGAGTTGACGCAACTATTATTTCTTCTACCAAAATGGATGAAATCAAAAAGGCTTTATCCTTATTGAAGAAAAAAATGGAGCCCCAAGATATTAAGGCCAAACTTAACGTAAATAATGTGGTGAATGTAATGACTAACAGTGGCACCTTTGAAGAAGGAAATGATGCCTTGCCAAAGGGAATTACCTATCAGGTTGGGATATCCGATATTTTCAAAGAAGGAGAATATTATTTTGTGACTAAAGTGGATAAAGTTTTGCCAGATGGTGTTAAGACGTTTGATGAGTGTAAAGGTAAAGTCGTGAATGATTATCAGCAATATTTAGAACAACGATGGGTAGATGATTTGAAAAAGGAATTTACCGTTACGATTGATAAAGATGCCTTTGAACATATAAAAAAACAGTTAAATCCATAAAATGGTTAGAACTGGTTTTTTCTTCCTCCTGCTTATGGTATGTTCCTGTTCTTATTTTAGGCCGGAGCAAAAACCAGAATCAATTGCTAGGGTAGGGAAAAGTTATTTATATAAAAGTGATATAGCTACTTTAGTCCCTGCTGGAACTTCAAAAGAAGATAGTTTGCTATTGGTAAGAGACTATATTGACCGATGGGCAAGTCAAAAATTACTTATTGATGCGGCAGAGCGTAATTTAAATGATCAAAAAAAGAGTGAGTTTGGGATGCTTATAAAGCAATATCGCAATGATTTGTATACCAAAGCCTATATAGAGGAAATGGTTAAAAACACGGTAGATACGGTCGTAAGTCAGGAAGAACTAAAAAAATATTATACAGAAAACAAGGAAAATTTTAAGACAAACGGTACTCTAGTGCGCTTGCGGTATGTTAATCTATCAAAAGATAATCCCCGTTTTGCGACGATCAGGAGTAAATTCTTTGATTATAATAAAAAAGACAAAAAGTTTTGGGATACCTATGCCTTACAGTTCAAGAGTTTTGCCTTAAATGATGCTGTTTGGGTTGATATGAGTCAGGTATATGTAAAGCTTCCCGTAGTAAATCCGGATAACAGGGATGTTATTATACGTCCGGGTAAAAAAACTGAAATTCAGGATAAGGGGGATAGTTACTTGATCAAAGTAAGGGATGTAATCGATAAAAATCAGATTGCGCCATTTGACTATATTAAACCCACGTTGACGGAGGTAATTTTAAACAAAAGAAAATTAGAATTGATAAAGAAATTTGAAAAAGAAATCACAGATGATGCCATTAAAAACAAGGATTATGAAGTTTACAAGTAGCCAATTTATATTTGCTGTTATTGCCACCATTGGCACTGTGTTTTTTGCTAATTCACAAGAAATCATAAAAGATACTGTTAAAACAAAAACACCCTCAATGCGTAAGCAAAAGGTTGATGGTGTTATTGCAACGGTGGGAGATTATATTATTTTAGATTCTGATATTGATAAATCATTTTTAGAATTATCTAGTCAGGGAAATTCTGTAAAGGATATTACCCGTTGCCAAATGTTGGGTAAATTATTGGAAGAGAAATTGTATGCACATCAAGCCGTGCAGGATAGTATCATCATCAAAGATGAAGAAGTAAAGGAGAAAATGGATGATCAGATCAATTACATGGTAGAGCAATTGGGTTCTATGGATAAAGTGGTTCAGTATTTTAAAAAAGGAAGTGAAGAGGAATTTAAGAGTGAGTTATTTGATATTATCAAGATTAATAAGTTAGGTGCTGAAATGCAAAAGAAGATCATTGAAAAGGTCGAAATTACTCCAGAAGAGACACGTACGTTTTTTAAAAGCATTCCTCAAAATGAATTGCCGGTTTTTGGAGCTGAGATGGAGGTAGCACAGATTGTGGTGGCGCCGAAAGTAAGTGACGAAGAGAAGCAGCGGGTTGTGAACCGCTTGAAGGAGATCAAGAGCGAGGTAATGGCGGGAGCCAGTTTTAAAACACGAGCTGTAATTTATTCTGATGACAGAGGGTCATCTGCCAACGGTGGATTTTATAAAATAAACCGAAAAACACAATTTGTAAAAGAGTTTAAAGATGTGGCCTTTAGTTTGGGAGAGGGTGAAATATCAGAGCCGTTTGAAACGGAATATGGTTACCACATTATCATGGTTGAGAAAATACTAGGTCAGGAGATTGAATTGCGTCACATACTTATGATGCCTAAGGTTTCAGATCAGGCATTGAAAGATGCTAAAGAAAAAATCATTATGATTAAAAAGCGTATCGAAGATGGAGAACTTACCTTTGCTGAGGCCGCTCGTACCTTATCTGATGAAAAAGAAACTAGAACGAATGGTGGTGTTTTAATCAATCCTAAAACACAGGATACTCATTTTGAATTGACAAAAATGGATCCAAGTTTGTATAGTGAGGTTTCCAATTTAAAGAATGCTGCTATCACACAGCCCATTTTAGATGATGATCCTAGAGCTGGTAAAAAATACAAAATTATTACAGTGACCAATAGAATCGAAGAACATCCTGCAGATTATGCTAAAGATTATACTAAAATTAAAGAGTTGGCCTTAAAAGAGAAGCAAATAAAGGCTATTGCGAAATGGTCGACAGAAAAAATTAAGGAAACCTATATCAAGATTAATGGTGAGTATCGCAATTGTGAGTTTGCCAATAATTGGTTGAAAAAATAATTGAAGATTAGCATATTTATAATTGATTTCATAATCCTAATACAATACAAAAGATGTCTGATGTTGCTGCTATTGAAAATTTAGTTCAAAAAAGGCTTGAACTTAAAAAAGAGATTTCTAAGATAATAGTAGGTCAAGATGATGTGGTTGACCAAATATTGCTTAGTATTTTTTCGGGTGGACATGCCTTATTGGTTGGTGTTCCTGGATTGGCCAAAACACTTATGGTTAATACGATTTCACAAGCCCTAGGGTTGGATTTTAAACGTATACAGTTTACTCCTGATTTAATGCCTTCAGATATATTGGGAAGTGAGATATTGGATGAAAGCCGTCAATTTAAATTTATCAAGGGGCCTATTTTTTCTAATATTATATTGGCAGATGAGATTAACCGGACGCCTCCCAAAACGCAAGCTGCTTTATTGGAAGCGATGCAAGAACGAGCGGTTACTATAGCGGGACAAAATTATAAATTGGATTTGCCTTATTTTGTGTTGGCTACCCAAAATCCAATAGAGCAAGAAGGTACGTATCCTTTGCCCGAAGCTCAATTAGACCGTTTTATGTTTGCTATAAAGCTGGATTATCCCACCTTTGCTGAAGAAGTTTTGGTTGTAAAAAGCACTACTTCAGATTCTAAGCCGGTTATTAATCCATTATTTCAAGCGCAGGAAATTATTGATTTTCAACATTTAATTAGACGTATACCTGTTGCAGATAATGTAGTGGAGTATGCTGTTACTTTGGTTGGTAAAACCAGGCCTAAGAGTCTGTTGGCTTCTGAATATGTGAATAATTATTTAGATTGGGGTGCAGGACCTAGAGCCTCTCAGAATCTTATTTTAGCTGCTAAAGCTAATGCTGCATTCAATGGTAAATTTTCGCCAGACATAGAAGATGTTAAAGCAGTGGCTGTTGGTATACTGCGTCATAGAATTATCAAAAACTACAAGGCGGATGCTGAAGGTATTTCAGAAGAAATGATTATTGCTAAGTTGCTTTAGTTTTTTTGAAGTATATTATCTAATTCCTTATCGTAAAAAAACAAGAACATGCTGCCCATCATATCTTGCGGGGTGGTAGTTGTATTGTTTACTTCTAAAACAATTTCGTATTCGTGATTTTTATATAACCAAATTCCTTCTGCTGAGGAGAAGGGTTCAATGCTGGTAAGACCAATGTTTTTTGAGTGGTTAACTATTTTGCTAGAGAATATGTTCTTGCGTGTTGTTTTATCATATAAGCTGATTTGTGTTGCAAAGGGATGCACATGTATTGCAGCAGCATGGAGTCTTAAGCTGTCTTGAATTTGCAATTGTTGGTTGATCTCGCTGCGATAGGTGTATTTGCCTGTTGGGACTACCCAATGCCCTGAGCGCATATTTCCTTTGCCGTCGTCGTAACTATGATTTTTGGTTTCCACTGGGATGCATTGGTTAGTGCCTGGGTCTATGGGTTGCTTATAGGGATCGAATTTATCATATGGCAACATTATAAAGGCAGTACGACTCATTAAAGGTTTCAAGTGTTTTGCTTTGGAATAATTTATGTCTACTTCGTGTCTTATCCAAAGGTTGGCATTAGGAAGGTTATGGTTTAGTGATTCTGTAGTGACGTATAGTAATTCATTTCCTTTCATTGGGACTCCGTATCCTTCTGGAAAACTAAAATCTTCCATTCCATGTGACAAGGAGGTTAATCTTGGGTATTGCGTGCCAATTCGTTTTTCTAAGTGGAATGCGCTGTAATAGTTCACATCATTAAAATCCACATTGGTATGGCATATAAAGTCTTTGGAAGCTAATTTTAACGTTTTTGCATCAAGGGCTTTTACATGAAATCCTGTAAGCCAAAGAATTGTAGAATCTTGCGAAAGTTGCACATAATTGGAAGATTTTGGACCTTCCATCGATTTGTATATCCCATCAATATAGAACTCAGGAGAAATCATTTTATAGACTTCTTGTTTGTTTTCTACTTTCCAATTTGGGTTTACTATGCCTAGTTTTTCAAATAAAAAAGATTTTACGATGGCTTTATGTCTGTTGGGTAATTGCCAATAGAAAATTCCGCCACCTATTAAACTTAGGAGTATCAGAACTCCTAAAATTTTATATATCTTTGATTTCGTCATACTACAAAAGTACATTTTATATGATTGGAAATCAAAAGCAACATCGGATATTTGGATTAGATCTCATGCGTGCCATTGCGATATTGATGGTATTGTTTGGGCATTGTGTTTGGATTTTTCCGAATTCCAATAGCTTATTTCATCAAATGATGGTTTTGTCTGGTTTTTTAGGCGTAGAGGTATTCTTTATTTTGAGTGGGTTTTTAATTGGGAAGATATTATATGAATTGTATTTGAAAGAAGATTTTACCTTTTCAAAGGTGCTTTATTTTCTTAAGCGAAGATGGTATCGAACGTTGCCAAATTATTTTTTGGTATTACTACTTGATGTTGGTATTGCTTATATAGTGGGTTATGCAATACCCAATTTGTGGGACTATTTTGTGTTTATATTGTGGAAATATTTTATGTTTTTGCAAAACTATACTACCACTATGTTGACTTTTTTTCCTGAATCATGGAGTTTAGCTGTAGAAGAGCATGCTTACATCATTTTGCCTTTGTTCCTTTTTTTAGCAGCATGGGTTCTGAAGCCAAAGCATAAGTCACGGTTTTTTCTAATGGTTGTTGTAGTGCTAATTCTTACTTTCTTTTGTGCCAAAATAAATTATCAATTTACGACCTCTAATACGACACTAGGACAATGGAATGTATCGTTAAAGGCAGTGGTTATATATCGTTTAGATAGCCTATTTATTGGTGTGTTGTGTAGTTGGATTTATATTAATTACAAATCGTTTTGGCGAACCAATAAACATGTGTTTTTCGTTGTGGGAATATGTCTTTTTATATTTCAATTTGTTGCCATTGGGTATTTTAGATTGATGATTGATACCTATCCTTTTTTATGGAATGTATTGTATTTACCTATGGTGTCGATTGGGGTTGCTTGCTTTTTACCCGTATTGTCGGATTGGGAAGTAGAAACCGCATTTTATCAGAAGCCAATACTCTTTATTAGTGTTGTTTCCTATTCTGTATATCTCGTGCATTATAGTGTTGTTTTACAGCTATTGAAGCATTTTATTCCTTATGATGCACAAAATACAATGCAGCTTTTAGGATTTGTATTTGCTTATGTCTTTATAACTTTCTTTTTGAGCTATTTGCTTTATCGATTTTATGAAAAACCTTTAATGGATTTAAGGGATAAAAATTCATAATTTGCATTTTTTAGAGTTTTAAATACATAATTAGTAATAAAGACCCTTTAAAAATCAGCTTTCCATAATTCAGTCTAGTGTATTAACATATTCTATTAAAAACTTTTTAGAAGTACATCGATTTCGTAAATTTGCATAGCAAACAAATAAACCTATATTACTATGGCTTTTGATATTGAAATGATTGAAAAAGTGTATGCTACTATGGCTGCTCGAGTGGATAAAGCTCGAGAGTTAGTTGGTCGCCCACTTACCTTATCTGAAAAGATTTTATATTCGCACTTATGGGAAGGAATGCCTTCACAAGCATTTAACCGCGGAAAAGATTATGTTGATTTTGCACCGGATAGAGTAGCTTGTCAAGATGCGACAGCTCAAATGGCCTTATTGCAATTTATGCATGCCGGAAAAAATAAAGTAGCCGTACCTACTACGGTACATTGTGATCACTTAATTCAAGCAAAAGTTGGCGCTACCACTGATTTGGCTGTGGCTAATTCACAATCGAAAGAAGTATTTGATTTCTTATCATCAGTATCTAATAAATATGGCATAGGATTTTGGAAGCCTGGGTCGGGTATTATTCACCAAATTGTTTTAGAGAATTATGCTTTTCCCGGAGGAATGATGATTGGAACTGATTCACATACAGTAAATGCTGGAGGATTAGGTATGTTAGCCATTGGTGTTGGAGGTGCTGATGCAGTAGATGTGATGTCGGGTATGTCATGGGAATTGAAATTCCCAAAATTGATTGGAGTAAAATTAACTGGAAAATTAAACGGTTGGACCGCTCCTAAAGATGTTATTTTAAAAGTTGCAGATATACTAACTGTTAAAGGAGGTACTGGTGCTATAGTAGAATATTTTGGTGAAGGGGCAACTAATATGTCTTGTACAGGAAAAGGTACTATATGTAATATGGGAGCAGAGATTGGAGCTACTACTTCAACCTTCGGATATGATGATTCTATGAGAAGATATCTTGCTGCTACTGGTCGTCAGGATGTGGTTAATGCTGCTGATAAAGTAGCTTCGTACTTAACTGGGGATGTTGAAGTTTATGCTAATCCTGAACAGTATTTTGATCAAGTAATAGAAATCAATTTAACAGAACTAGAACCTCATATTAATGGGCCTTTTACGCCAGATAGAGGTACTCCTGTTTCAAAAATGAAAGCTGAAGCAGCTGCCAATGGTTGGCCTTTAAAAGTAGAGTGGGGATTGATTGGCTCTTGTACTAACTCTTCTTATGAAGATATGGCGCGTGCTGCTTCAATAGTTGAGCAAGCGGTAGCTCATGGAATTACTCCTAAAGCTGAGTTTGGGATCAACCCAGGTTCAGAACAAATTCGCTATACCATCGAGAGAGACGGCATCATTGCTACATTTGAAAAAATGGGGACAAAAGTATTTACAAATGCTTGCGGTCCATGTATTGGACAATGGGATCGAGCAGGGGCAGATAAAGGAGAAAAGAATACTATTGTACATTCATTTAACAGAAACTTTTCTAAACGTGCCGATGGGAATCCTAATACCCATGCCTTTGTAACTTCACCTGAGATGGTTGCTGCACTTGCTATTTCTGGAGATTTATCGTTTAATCCACTTACTGATACTTTGTTGAATGACAATGGTGAGGAAGTTAGATTAAATCCACCGAGTGGAGATGAATTGCCAACAAGAGGTTTTGCTGTTGATGATGCAGGATTTCAAGCGCCAGCGGCTGATGGATCTTCTATACAGGTCGCGGTTTCGCCAACATCTGATCGACTGCAACTTTTAGCACCTTTTGATGCATGGGATGGTAAAAATATAACCGGTGCAAAATTACTTATTAAAGCTTTTGGAAAGTGTACTACAGATCATATTTCAATGGCGGGACCTTGGTTGCGTTTTCGTGGTCACTTAGATAATATTTCTAATAATATGCTTATTGGTGCTGTCAATTCCTATAATCAAGAGGCTAACAAAGTTAAAAATCAATTGACTGGTGATTATGATGCGGTGCCTGCTGTTGCTAGATCGTATAAAGCGAACGGAGTTCCTTCTATAGTGGTTGGTGATCAAAACTATGGAGAAGGGTCGTCTCGTGAGCATGCAGCTATGGAACCACGTTTCTTAGGTGTAAAAGCTGTATTAGTAAAGTCATTTGCACGCATTCATGAGACCAACTTGAAAAAGCAAGGAATGTTGGCTTTAACGTTTGCTAACGAATTAGATTATGAAAAAATACAGGAAGATGACACTATCAATTTCTTAGATTTAACGGAATTTGCTCCTAATAAGCCATTAACCCTAGAGTTTGTTCATGCTGATGGTACTAAAGATATTGTTTTGGCAAATCACACTTATAATGATAGTCAGATTGGATGGTTTGTTGCAGGGTCTGCTTTAAACTTAATTGCAGCTGGAAAAGCCTAATTTCAATTACCAAATAATAAAAAAAAGCTCCGTCAATTTGACGGAGCTTTTTTTGAATTAAGTCCTTTTATAAATCTCCTTGTGACCGTTATTCCAATCTACTATTTCATAATAGAAATCTACAGCGGTTAAATCTTTCTTTTTTCGAATGACACATTTGCCTGTTACATTTGCTTCATTGCCATTAACGGTAACTTTTTTGTTGTTTTCTAATTTATTTGCAACATACAAGGCATATACTTTATTGGCTATGTCTTGACGTATTGTCATCTTGGAATTGAATGTACTTATAATTATGGTTCCTTTTTTAGAACGAGCTACAAGCTCCATTCCATTATGGCCATAGTTATACGTTGTTATATTTGGGTCTTCAATAGAAGAAAAGGCAAAACAGCTTAGTGCAAAAAGACTAAGGATTAGTTTTTTCATGGTTCAACATTTTAGGGCATTAGTTTGGAACGCGAAAAATACTAATTAAATCGATACAAATAATGGTTATTAACAATTTTTTGTTAATAACCATTATTAGGGTGTGAAATCCTTTTGTAATTAAGGATTAAAGCTAAGGTTTGGAACTTAATAGTAAGTGTATCGTCTTACTTTGGCAATGTATTTGGCTAATCGAATTACTTGATGACTGTATCCATATTCGTTATCATACCAAACATAAAGAACAATATTTTTTCCATCATTAGAAACTATCGTTGCATTACTATCGTAAATTGATGGGGCTGAAGTTCCAACAATATCTGAAGAGACTAATTCGTTATTTAATGAATATTTTATTTGCTCAACCAATTCGCCTTCTAACGCATATTTTTTCATGATTGCATTCACCTCTTCAATAGATGTAGATTTTCCAACTTCTAGGTTTAGAACTACTAAAGATCCATTAGGTACAGGAACACGAATGGCATTTGAAGTTAATTTACCTGCTAAACTTGGAAGTGCTTTTGCCACGGCTGTACCTGCTCCTGTTTCTGTAATAACCATGTTTAATGCCGCAGCACGGCCTCGTCGGTATTTTTTGTGCATATTGTCTACAAGGTTTTGGTCATTCGTATAGGCATGAATGGTCTCTAGATGACCTTTAACAACCCCTAGTGTTTCTTCAACGGCTTGTAATATAGGGGTAATTGCATTGGTAGTACACGAAGCGGCAGAGAAAATAGTTACATCATCTGGATTGTATTCATTATGATTTACACCATAGACAATGTTAGGAACTCCTTTGCCGGGAGCTGTTAATAGTACTTTTTCAACGCCTTTAGATGTTAGATGCCGTTTTAAAGCTTCTTCGGTTGTAAAAGCTCCCGTGTTGTCAATTACTAGGGCTTTTTCAATACCGTATAAAGTATAGTCAATTTCTTCTGGACCTGAAGCTGTAATGATGTGAACGGTAGTGCCATTTATGATTAAAGCATTGTTCTCTACATCTGCTTGAACTGAGCCTTCAAAATCTCCATGTACAGAATCATAACGTAATAATGAGGCTCTTTTTTCTAATGAAGAGGCATCATTTCGCTCCCGAGTTACAATAGCTCGTAATCTTAATTGTTGACCTTTGCCTATTTTACTCATCATTTCACGGGCAAGTAAACGACCAATACGACCAAAACCATATAGCACTACATCTTTTGGTTTTATGTTTTTAGAGTTTTTGGCATTTCTCAGTTTATCTATTACAAATGCTTTAGCATCGTGGTATTTATTGTCTTCTAAATGGTACTCATAGGTTAGCTTCCCAATATCAATTCTAGATGGGGGTAAATCTAAATTTAGAATGGCTCTTGCAATTTCAACTGAATCGAAAACGTTAATCGGTTTTTGGACAAATTCACCTGCATATTCATGAAGATTGATGATGTCACTAACGTTTCGGTCAATTAATTGATTTCTGAAAAGCACCAATTCAATGGATTTGTCATACCATAAATCACTGATGATTTTAATAAATTCGACTCCCGCTTTACGTCGGTCTGCTTGAAATGACAATTCCTTCTCGTATAAAGTACTACTGTTCATAAAAGAAATAAGTTTTTAGTTGTGTTTGAGATAAAATTTGGCGCAAAAATAGTAATTAGCTATGTTTTACGAAAACGATTTCGTAAGTTTTTTAAATAAAAAAGCCAATCTGTTAAACGACTGGCTTTTTTGAAATAGTAAGAAAGATGAATTATATTATAATCTGAATAATTTGCCCGATTCCATTAATCATTTGGATGCTTACATTTTGATTTTCGTTCTTTTTATTTAAGAATCTAGAGATTGATTCCACATCTGTAGCTTTCACATTATCGACCGAAAGAATGATTCCGCCTTTTAATTGATCATAATAAGGTTTTAGATTGTCGTTATTGATGTCTTTGATACGAACGCCGTAGTCTATATGGAATTTCTTTTTGTCGGCAGATGAAATATTTTCTAATTCTAAGCCTTTGAATTCAGTTGTGAAAATATCATTTTTAATAAGTGCCACAGAAGCTGTTTTAGTTTGGCCTTCCCTTACAAAGGTGACTACTACTTTGTCATTAGGTCTTTTAGTACTGATATAGCCTGATAGTTCGGCAAAGGTATTGATGTTTTGTTCGTCTAATTTTTTGATTACATCTCCTTTTTGCAATCCTGCTTTTTCAGCGCCGGAATTTTTAGTTACTTTATTTATATAAAACCCCTCTGTGTCTTTAACTCCAAATTCTTGAGAAACTTTACTGTTTAATTCAGAGCCTTCTACCCCTAAAATTCCTCTTTGTACTCCCCCAAACTCCATGATGTCTTCAATTATTTTTCGCGTGATATTGGAGGGGATAGCAAAAGAATACCCTGCATAACTCCCTGTTGGCGATGAAATCATTGTGTTGATTCCTATCAATTCTCCACGAGTGTTGACTAGTGCTCCGCCACTATTTCCTGGATTTACTGCTGCATCAGTTTGAATAAATGATTGAAGGCCATTATTTTCTAAATTTCTAGCTTTAGCAGAAACTATGCCCGCCGTAACGGTTGAAGTTAAGTTGTAGGGATTACCTACTGCTAATACCCATTCGCCCACTTTAACTTGGTCTGAATCGGCAAAGGTAGAATAGGGTAACTTTTCATCGGCGTTGATTTTTAATAAAGCAATATCCATTTTAGAATCCGTTCCGATGACTTTTGCTTTATAGGATTTATTGTTGTTTAAAGTGACTTCTAGTTCAGAAGCATCTTGAATAACATGATTATTAGTTACTATATATCCGTCTTCAGATATAATAACTCCAGAACCGGTTCCAATTTGTTCTTGTTGTTGACTGCCTCTCGAACCGTAAAAAAACTCCAAAATTGGATTTGAAATAGTTCTGACAGATACATTTTTAACGTGAACTACAGTGTGAACTGCTTTTTCTGCTGCTGATGTAAAATCAACTGCTTCACCATTAAAACCAACATTTTTATTGAAGTTTGTAGGAGCTGCGGTTACAATCGAATTGTGATTGTCTCGTCCTTCTATAAATAATTTATATGCTCCAAGAGTGGTTGCTCCACTTAATAAAGAAACCAAAATTAAACTTGATAGTCGTTTCATAATCATTTTCAATTTAAATTATTTTAAAGTAAAATTAAAAACTTTCTATTTTTTGATAGATACCCTTTAACTCTCGTTTAACACTTTTTAAGTTAATCTTAATATTTGCTATATTTGTCTAAGTTAACAGTATTATGAAAATCAATTTTGCCAAATACCAGGGTACTGGTAATGACTTTGTCATCGTAGACAATCGTCAAAATATTTTTCCAAAAGACAATATAGCACTCATTAAAAGACTATGTGACCGCCGATTCGGAATTGGAGCGGACGGTTTACTATTGTTAGAAAATGATAGTGTTACTGATTTTCGAATGGTGTATTTTAATTCAGATGGTAATGAAAGTTCAATGTGTGGCAATGGAGGTCGTTGTCTAGTTGCCTTTGCTAAAAAGTTAAACGTTGTAGTTGGTAAGGAAACTGTTTTTAATGCAACTGATGGTTTACATCATGCTACGCTTTTGGATAGCGGAGTGATTTCGCTTCAAATGAAGGATGTTGATTTTATTAAAATTGAAAATGATTATGTGTTTATGGATACGGGCTCTCCGCACCATGTAATGATGGTTGAAGATCTAAGTGATTATGATGTTAAAAAGGAAGGTGGGGTAATACGATATTCTGATTTGTATGGACAAGTAGGAAGTAATGTTAATTTTGTCAAACAAGTAAGTGAAGCTCATTTTGCTTTACGGACGTATGAGCGAGGCGTGGAAGATGAAACCTTATCCTGTGGGACAGGCGCAACTGCTACTGCAATTGCGATGCATGCTATAGGTAAAACATCTTCTAATCAAATTCAATTAGCTGTTGAAGGAGGAAAACTCGAGGTTTCTTTTGTTAAAATAGGGGAGGCCTATACTAATGTTTTTTTGCAAGGCCCTGCTGATTTTGTATTTGAAGGAGAGATAACATGGTGACACTTCAGGGTAATATTATTTATTTGCGAGCTCTTGAACCAGAAGATTTAGAGTTTGTATATGCGATCGAGAACGATGAGTCTATATGGGAAGTTAGTAATACGCAAACGCCGTATAGTAAATTCCTTATTAGACAGTATCTTGAAAATGCGCATCAAGACATTTATGAAGCTAAACAATTGCGATTAGCAATTTGTCTAAATTCAAATAGTGAAACCATTGGGCTGATTGATCTTTTTGATTTTGATCCAAAAAATAAACGTGCTGGTGTTGGTATTGTAATTCAGAATGAAAAGCATAGAAATAATGGTTTTGGAAAACAAGCATTAGAATTAGTTTTAGAATATGCTTTTGGACAATTGCAATTGCATCAATTGTATGCAAATATCAGTCTAGAAAACAAAGCGAGTATTGCGCTTTTTGCTACTTTTGGTTTCGAAATTATCGGTGTTAAAAAAGACTGGAATTTCAATAATTATTCCTTTAATGATGAAGGAATGTTTCAATTAATAAAAAAATAACTTAAAATATTTTCGGTTTGAATATAAATAGAAATACCCTATTGAAAATTTTAGCAGCTTTGTTTCTACTTCTTGTAGTAGTAGTTTTTGTTAAGTTTTTCACTGCGAATACAAACTTTGATCAAGACGAAGTATATGTCCAAGTTCCTACAGGAGCCACTTATCAAGATGTGGAGAAAATTATTTCTCCCTATATAACGAACATGAGTGATTTTGAATTTGTTGCAATTAGAAGAAGTTACGCAGATAATATAAAACCAGGAAGGTTTTTGTTTAAAAAGGGGATGAGTGCCTTTCAATTGGTTTCGGCTATGAGGAGAAATGTACCCGTTAAATTGGCTTTCAATAACCAAGAAAGACTTGAAGATTTATGCGAACGATTGAGTTCACAAATTGAACCTGATACCACAAAATTATTGGCTACTATTCGAGATTCCGTTTTTTTGCAAAAGAATGGTTTTAGTAAGGAAAATGTTTTTGCCTTGTTTTTGCCTAATACTTATGAAGTTTATTGGAATATTTCGGCAGAAAAATTTCGAGATAAAATGTTGGTAGAATTCAATCGTTTTTGGACGAAAGAGCGAATTGAAAAAGCATCTAGCTTGAATTTAACTCCACTTCAAGTAATGGCTTTAGCATCAATAGTACATAAAGAGACTGTTAAGAAAAGTGAAAGGCCAATTGTGGCGGGAGTATATTTAAATCGATTGGCTCAAGGTATGCCTTTGCAAGCAGATCCAACCGTTATTTATGCTTTAAAGTTGAGAGATCATGATTTTGGACAAGTGATAAAACGCGTATTGTATAATGACTTGTTTATTGCCTCGCCTTACAATACATATCAAAACGTAGGTTTGCCTCCTGGTCCTATTGCAATGCCTGATGTAGACGCTATTGATGCTGTTTTAAATCCAGCCAAGCACAATTATATTTATTTTTGTGCTAGTGTTGAGCGGTTTGGGTATCATGAATTTGCAGCCACAATGGCTCAGCATGATGTTAATAGAAAAAAATATGTTACTTGGTTAAATGCCCAAGGAACGAATCGTTAATTATTGAAAGCCAATTATTACATACTTTTGTTTTTGTCTTTTAGTAGTATAGTTTTTGCTCAAAATTCATTTGAAACCATGTTGCGACCCTCAGATACTTTGAATAAAAGTAGGGTGAAAACGGTTGCTATTACGGAAACTACAGTGGGGTCGATAGCTCTTATTGGCTTAAATCAATTGTGGTATGCTGATTATCCGAGATCCAATTTTCACTTCATTAATGACAATGCAGAGTGGTTGCAAATGGATAAGATGGGACATGTTTTTTCATCATATCAATTGGGAAGCATTGGAGCTAATTCATTGAAGTGGTCAGGAGTAAGTCGGAAAAAGCAGTTGATTTACGGGGCAACTTTAGGATTGGCCTTTATGACTACTGTTGAGGTTTTTGATGGGTATTCAGCCAATTGGGGGGCTTCAATGGGAGATGTGGTCGCTAATGTGTCAGGAACAGCATTGTATGTTTCCCAAGAATTACTTTGGGAGGAGCAGCGCGTAGTGCCAAAATTTTCTTTTCATACAACACCATATGCCGCTCGGAGGCCTAATGTTTTAGGAAGTACTTTTCAAGAGCAACTGTTGAAGGATTACAATGGACAAACGTATTGGCTGTCGGCAAACCTATACTCATTTATAAAGTCAACTTCAATTCCAAAGTGGTTAAATGTTGCAGTAGGTTATGGAGCGGAGGGAATGATCACAGGTACTGACGAATTTGTGAACACAATTTTTCTTCCTGAAACCAAAAGATATCGACAATTTTACCTAAGTATTGATGTGGATTTGACTAAAATTAACACTAAATCTCATTTTGTTAAGACAGTTTTAACAGTTTTTAATACCCTTAAGATTCCTGCTCCCGCCTTTGAATTAAGGGGTGATGGAGGATCGAAGATGCATTTAGTCTATTTTTAAAGCGGTTTAACTGCTTGATTGTCAAATTTATAAAATTAGTTGTATATTTGCATCCGGAAATTTCATGTCGGTGACAGCGCTTGAGAAATAACAATTAATGATAAAAAAAGGAATTTTTTATACTTCAATTCTGCTGATGGTGGCCTTTATAAGTTTAGGTTTTAAGACCATCAATTCTAAAAATATAACTTTCGTTAGTCTTGTTCGAAGCAATTTATTATCTTATGATTTTCCTGTAGAAAATGGGGTGGTCAATATTATAAGTACCATACCTTATAAAGGAAAATATTTTATAGGATATAAAGAAGCTATTGCTCATAAAGAATCTTTAGGAAAATATAAAAAAATAAATTCTATTGGTTATTTGGGTAAGTACCAATTTGGAACTCAAACTTTGAAGTCGATTGGTATCGAGAACAGTGATAAATTTTTAGATGACCCCGCTTTACAAGAACAAGCATTTGTTGTTTTACTCTCGAAAAATAAATATGAGCTGAAAGATTATATTGATTATTTTGAAGGTAAAGTGGTAGATGGAGTTACGATTACTGAATCAGGGATATTAGCTGCAGCGCATTTGGGTGGCTCGGGTTCGGTTAAAAGGTTTCTAAATACTAATGGATTAAGGAAATGTAGAGATGGCTATGGAACTTCAGTTAGAGCATATCTTCAGGATTTTGGTGGATATGAAACTAGAGGAATTAAAGCCATAAAAAATGCTAAAATTGATTAATTACATTTTGTGAATAATAAAAATAGTAGGTCGGTTATGTAAATCGACCTTTATTTTTTTCCATTCCGTAACACGGTGTGTTTTAATGTATTCCGAAGGCATTGTGATGTCGGTTGCAATACACAAATGAGTGTTTGGTTGTAATGTCTGTAATAGATCTTCGAATAATTTATTGTTTCTATAAGGCGTTTCAATAAATATTTGTGATTGATTCTTGTCGTTGGATAGTTTTTCGAAGTTTTTCAATGCGGATTTTTTATCTCCTTTGTCGATTGGTAGATAACCATTAAATGCAAAACTTTGTCCATTCATTCCTGAGCCCATCATGGCCATTAATATAGAAGATGGACCTACTAGTGGGATTACTTGAATTCCTTTTTCGTGAGCAATTTTTACAATTACAGCTCCTGGATCAGCTACTCCTGGGCACCCTGCTTCACTCATAAGACCAACGTTTATTCCATTAAGACAAGGATCTAGCATTGCGATGTGCTCTGTGATTTCAGTATGTTTATTGAGCGTTGCTAGTATTAAACTTGATTGTGTTTTTTCAGCATTAATTGATTTGATAAATCTTCTAGCTGTTTTCTCGTTTTCAACGATATAGTGGTTTATAAAATCAATGGCTCTTCTAACTGATTGTGGTAAAACATCATGAGGGTTCATTTCGCCCAATGTCGTTGGAATTAAATACAATTTCCCTTTGAGCATTTCTGGTTTCATGATTTTGGTGTTTTATGGATGTTTTTCTATTAATTTTTTTGCTAAAATAGAACATGTTTCGTCTAGCATTTCAAAAACCATATCAAAACCATTTTGTAATCCGTAATATGGATCCGGGACATCTACATTCTCTCCAGGAAATAAATGATTTAATATCATGTCTACTTTAGCTTTATGAGCTTCATTTTTGGCTAAATCCAGTATGTTGTCATAATTAGAATTGTCCATAGCAAATATATAATCGAAATTTTCAAAATCACGAGAAGTGAATTGTCTTGCTTTTTGGGAAGTGATGTCTATACCGTGTTTTTTAGCTACCTGTATAGACCTTTGGTCAGGTTGTTTTCCTACATGGTAGGCTCCTGTCCCCGCAGAATCAATAATGAATTTATCATTTGGAAGTTTTGCAGAAAGTAGTCCTTCTGCTAATGGAGATCGGCAGATGTTTCCTAAACAAACCATTAATATTTTGACAGGCATAATGAGTTCTTCTAAGTTGCAAACTTAGACAAAAAGCAATTTAAAGAGATAATTTTTTATGAATATCTTCTACGAATTTCTTGAATTGTTTATCAGTAGAAACCAAATTGTCTACGGTTTTGCATGCGTGTAGTACAGTTGCATGGTCTCTATCTCCAATTTGAGATCCTATGTTTGCCAAAGAGGACTTTGTAAATTTCTTTGCGAAAAACATTGCCAGTTGACGTGCTTGAACAACATGACGTTTCCTGGTTTTTGATTGTAAAGTATCTATATCTAACTGGAAATAATCTGAAACTACTTTTTGTATATAATCAATAGATATTTCGCGTTTTACATTTTTAACAAATTTTTCTACTACGCTTTTAGCTAAATCTAAAGTTACTTCTTTTTTATTGAAAGAGGATTGTGCAATCAGAGATATTATAGCTCCTTCCAATTCTCTAACATTAGATTTAATGTTTCTAGCTACATATTCTATTATTTCTTCTGGCATTTCTACTCCGTCTCTATATAGTATGTTTTTAAGAATAGAAATTCGAGTTTCATAATCTGGTTGATGTAGTTCTGCAGAGAGACCCCATTTAAATCGAGATAATAAACGTTGTTCAATATCTTGCATGTCAACAGGAGCCTTGTCGGAGGTAAGGATTACTTGTTTTCCGTTTTGGTGTAGGTAATTAAAAATGTGAAAGAATACATCTTGTGTTCCAGACTTACCTGATAGGAACTGAACATCATCAATGATTAACACATCTATTAACTGGTAGAAATGAATAAAATCATTTCGGTTGTTTTTCTTAACGGAATCAATATATTGCTGAGTGAATACTTCAGCTGAAATATACAAAACTGTTTTCTCAGGATACTTGTCTTTGATTTCAACACCAATTGCATGAGCTAGATGAGTCTTTCCTAATCCAACACCGCCGAAAATTAATAATGGATTAAATGAGGTTCCGCCAGGTTTATTTGCGACAGCCATACCTGCCGATCGAGCTAAACGGTTTGAGTCTCCTTCAAGGAAGTTATCAAAGCTATAATTTGGATTTAATTGAGATTCAATTTTTAAGTTTCTTATGCCAGGAATTACAAAAGGATTTTTTAATTCAGGATTTAAGTTTTTAAAAGGAGCATCAACATCTTGTGATTTTATAGGACTACGATGTGCACTTGGCAATTGCTCTGTAAATGGTTGTTTATTGCCATAAGTGTTTTCCATTTTAATTTTATACAGTAACTTTGCGTTTTTCCCAAGTTCTTTAGTTAACGCTACTTTCAATAATTTCACATAATGTTCTTCAAGCCATTCGTAAAAGAATTTACTAGGAACTTGTATGTATAATGCATTGTCAGTTAGCTCAACAGACTTAATCGGTTCAAACCAAGTTTTAAAAGCTTGCTCTTGAATATTGTCTTTTATAAATAACAGACAGTTTTCCCATACCGATTGCGCAGTTTTGCTCATTTTTTGTTTAAAATTATTGTAATTACTTATAGGTTTTTATACCGCAGAAGAGTGTGAAAATCTTCCTGTTTTTTGGGATAACAAATATGTGAATAAAATTCGTTAAAAAAAATTTTAATGGTATTGATTTTTTAAAAATATTATTGTAAAGGAAATTAAAAACATAGATTAACTGTCAAATTGAATAGATGAAAGAGCATAAAATACAAGTAAGAGTTCGTTACTCAGAAACCGACCAAATGAGAGTTGTGTACCATGGGAATTATTTGCCTTATTTTGAGATGGGACGCGTTGAATGGCTCAGAAACAAAGGGGTTTCGTATAAATCATTGGAAGATGGCGGGATAGCTTTGCCTATAGTTTCTATGACTTTAAATTACAAAAAACCAGCACGTTATGACGACTTGCTTACGATAATTACGTCGTTCAAAAGTCAAAGTTCCGTAAAGATTGAATTTGATTGCGAAATCCGTAATGAAAACAACGAGTTATTAACAACTGCGTATTTTTTATTGGTTTTTGTAGATATAAATTTAGGAAAGCCTATTGCTCCACCACAATATATTTTAGATTTATTGAAAGATTAATTTATAGTATCTTTTTTATTTCAATTTCAAATAAAGAGGAGAAAATGTCGAATATTATTTCGGCATTTTTTTTTCTAGTTGCAATTACTATTTTACAACTTTCAGTCATGTCTTGAGATATTATTTCTAGGTTTTTTTCTTTTATTATCCTCATTACTTTATTCATGTTTTTGTAGTCAAATGAGATTTGGTAATGAATATCTATTGTTTTTTCGATAATTTCGGCCTCTAATAAAGCCAATTGTGCAGTAGTTCTGTAGGCGGAAATTAATCCTCCGACGCCTAGTTTTACACCACCAAAAAAGCGTACAATAACAATAAGGACATTTGTTAACCCAAAAGATTGTATTTGCCCATAGATAGGCATTCCTGCAGTATTGCTGGGTTCTCCATCATCATTAGCACGAAAATAAATCGATTCGGTTCCTAGCTGAAAGGCATAGCAAAAATGAACAGCACCATAGTGTCGTTTGCGCAACTTTTCTATGTAGTGTTTGGTTTCTTCTTCCGTTACTACTGGGAAAGCATAACCGAAAAATTTACTATTTTTTTCTTTAAAAAGAATTTCGGTGGAAGGTCTGGCTATAGTTTTATAAGTATCGTGAGTCTTCAAAATCTATAGAGGAAGGTGCTTTTGCTCTAATAAATTAACTACATCTTCTAATCCTACTTGCAAATTCCATACATGGATACCTAGGTTATGAGCGATATCTGTGTTAGATTTTTTATCATCTACAAATAATGTCCTTTTTGGCGACAAATCATGTTTACGAAGTAAAGTGTTAAAAATTTCTGGGTCTGGTTTTCGCATTCCCATTTCGTAAGAGTAATATACTTTTTCAAAACATCGATAGAAATCACTGTAAAATGACATTCCTACTTTGTGTTCAAATCGGCTGATATGAATTGAATCTGTATTGGTTAAAAGAAATAGGCGGTATCTAGTGGAAAGCATCTGTAAAAATTCTAAACGATATAGAGGAAAGTCACCAATAGAGGCATTCCATGCGTGTCTAATCTCTTCAATAGTCGCATTAGGAATGTATTTAAGGAATGTTTCGATAAACTGTAATTCTGTAATTTGCCCTTTTTCAAAATGATCATTGCAAGCTATTAATTCTTCATTGGGGCCATCTAATCCTAATTTTGCAAATGCAGTTTTAGAAGCTTCTTTGTCAAGATTGATAAAAACATCACCAAAATCGAATATAATAGTATTAATCATGGTTGTAAAATAGTTTAAGTTCGTCGTCTTTGATCTTACTAATTTTGGTTAATCCCTTTAGATCAGGTGCTTTAATTCCGTCTGCTAATAGTGTATTGCCTATAAATACTCTAGCTTCATCCCAAAGATTATTATCTATAAAAGTTTGAAGAGTTTGTTTACCGCCTTCAACAAATATTGATTGCACTCCTAACTTATATAAAATCTGAATACTATTTTTGGTTAGCTGTTTATCAAAGATAACACTTTCAAAAATAAGATTTTCATCAGATGTTAAATTTTCTTGTTCAGTGATGATTATGGTTTTTGTTTTTTTATCCATCACGTTATAGTTGTTTGGTATTTTTTTATTACGATCTAGAACAATCCGTAGCGGGTTATTACCTTTCCAATCTCTGACATCAAGAATTGGATTGTCGTCTAAAACGGTTTGAGTACCAACTAATATTGCTTGTTCTTCGCTTCGCCATTTATGAACCATTTGGCGAGAAAAACTATTTGAAATCCAAACTGGTTTTATCTTGTCTTTTTTTAATGGAGCGATAAAACCATCAAGACTTTCAGCCCATTTTAATATAATATAGGGCCGTTGCTTATTGTGAAAGGTAAAAAAACGTTTATTAAGTTCATAACATTCTTTTTCTAAAACACCTACTTTAACATTAATGCCGTTTTCTATTAATCTTTTGATTCCGGCTCCTGCAACTATACTGTTAGTGTCAATTGTTCCGATAACAACATTTGGAATATTATTTTTTATTATTAAATCAGCACAAGGTGGTGTTTTTCCAAAATGGCTGCATGGTTCAAGCGTGACGTAAATAGTTGCTTTAGATAATAATGATTTGTCCTTAACTGAATGTATTGCATTTACTTCGGCGTGATGTTCTCCTGCTTTTCGATGCCAACCTTCGCCAATTATTTTGTTGTTGTATACTATAACACTTCCCACTAAGGGATTGGGGAACGTGGTTCCTTGTCCATTTTTTGCTAATTGGATACAACGCTTTATGTAATTTTCATGTATATTCACATCACAAAAATAAGACAATACTTTTAGAATGAGTAGCATCTATATTAGAGAAATTCAAGAGGAAGATAATTCAGAAATTGCTTCAGTAATCCGGGAAGTTTTTATTTCGGATGGCTATCCAAAAATCGGAACAGCCTATGCTGATATTCAATTAGACTTTATGTTTGAAGCCTATAATAAACCTCGAGCAATTTATTTTTTATTAGAAGATGCTGGTAAAATAATAGGAGGGGCAGGTATAAGTCAGTTAGAAAATTCAACTGAGAATATTTGTGAATTGCAAAAAATGTATTTTCTAAAAGAAGCTCGTGGGAGGGGTTATGGTTTGGAGTTAATTCAAAAATGTTTGGAAATAGCGGTGCTTTTTGGATATGAAAAATGCTATTTAGAAACTTTGAATGAAATGGTCTCCGCTCAAAGATTATATAGGAAAGTAGGATTTGAATATCTTTGCTCGCCACTGGGAAACACCGGACATACTACATGTCCCATATGGATGATAAAGAATTTATAAATGCTAGTAAAAAACCAAAAAAATATTTTTATTGAAGAGCTTTCAACAATGTATGATGAGAAAGAAATAGAAAGTTTCTTTTATATAACATTAGAGCATCTTCACAAGAAAAAACGAATCGACTTAGCGCTTGAACCTACATTAAGAATGGATGCAAGTCAATTATCCTTTTGGCAAAGTGTTTTAAAAGATTTGAAAAATAATAAGCCTATTCAATATATCTTAGGTCAAACAGAATTTTATGGATTACCTTTTTTAGTTAATGAGAATGTTTTGATTCCGCGCCCCGAAACTGAAGAATTGGTGGAGTTGATTTTGGCCAGCAATCAGTATAGAAAGTCAGTTAAAATTCTTGATATTGGGACAGGTAGTGGTTGTATACCGATTGCTCTGAAAATGAAAATGCTTTCTTCAGAAATAGAAGCAATTGATGTTTCTGAAATGGCTTTAGCGACAGCTAAGTTGAATGCGGAGCTTAATAAAGTTAAGGTTACGTTTTTTTTGAAAAATATTTTAGAAATTGATGATCTAGGAGAGCAATATGATATTATTGTTTCTAATCCCCCCTATGTTCGTAATATGGAGAGATTTGAAATTAATGCAAATGTTTTAGCGTATGAACCCCATTTAGCTTTGTTTGTTCAAGATGATGATCCCTTACTTTTTTATAGAAAGATAGCCCAATTAGCGCAAAAAAATTTAAATCCAGAAGGAAAACTATATTTTGAAATTAATCAATATTTAGGCAAAGAAACCGTCGAGCTATTGGAACGTTTAAATTATAAAAATATAGTGCTTCGAAAAGATCTTTATGGTAATGACCGCATGATTGAGGCTTCTTTATAATTATTCATAGCGCAAAGCTTCTATAGGGTCTAGATTTGCTGCTTTTATAGCGGGATATAGTCCGGAAATTAAAGCTACTATAAAGCTGGTGATAAAAGCGGCTAGCATCGCGCCCCAGGGAATAATAAAATCCCAATCAGCGGCTGCACAGATTGCATAACCTATTATAATTCCAAAGATAATTCCGATAACACCACCTAATTGACCTATTGTTAGAGTTTCAATAAAAAACTGGAAGGCTATGTTGTTTTTGGTAGCCCCTAAAGCTTTTCGGACACCTATTTCACGAGTTCTTTCGGTTACGGAAACAATCATGATGTTCATTAGTGCAATAGATGACCCCAATATTGTGATTATTCCCATTACCCAAGCCGAAATACCTAAAAAGCCTGTGAGTTCTGCAATTCTATTTATTAAATCATCGCTTCTCGAAATCGAAAAATTATCCTCTTCTACAGGATTTAGTTTTCTTATTTTACGCATCGTTACTAAAGCATCATCTACTGCTTCATCTAACAATTCTGTTTTGCTAATCATAGCACTTAATGAATAATTAATATTTGGAGCAGAAAACATAGAACGAGCGACTTGAATAGGAATCATCACACGCAAATCCTGACTGTTTCCAAAAGTGGAACCTTTTTCTTTTAAAACACCTATTACTTTGAATTTTGCACCTCGAATTGAAAGTGTCTTACCGATGGGATTGATGTCTTTGAATAGGCCTTTTGTCGCAAAGTCTGAACCTACTAAGCAGGAGTATACGTTATTAGAAATGTCAAATGTATTAAAGTTTCTTCCTTCTGTTACTTCAGTGCCTGAATTTGGTAAATAGTATTCATCTATTCCTAAAATAGAAATTTCTGGATCAGTCTTTTGATTTTCATATTTTACTTCTGCTGAGGAAGTTGCTACAAAAGATAAGGAGGTTTGGGTAAATGGATAGTCGTAATGTTCTTTAAAAGCTTTTGCCTGTGGATAGGTAATGATAGGATTGATTTTTTGTATTTCATCTCCTCCATGTCGTCTGCTTCGACTTTCGTATTGACTAATGTTGAATGTATTGGAGCCCATTGAGGCAAAACTCGAATTCAAATTGTAATCAATTGCCGTTACTACTGTCAAAATTCCTACTAAGGCTGTGATTCCCAAAGCAATAATGATAATGGTGAATATCGTACGTAGCAATTGTGTTCGTATAGAACTCAATGCGATTTTTACATTTTCTTTGAATAATCCAATCATAATGGTAATTTGACACTAAATTACAGCATTTGTTACAAGAATATTGACTTTGCCATGTAAAATAGTTTTAAAAAATAAGATATTTGCACATTGATAACACAGTAGTGAAGCATTAAACAATATGTCAAATGAAATTTTGTCAATATTGATAAATATAGTAATTAGAAAAAATGGCACAAAAACCAAGTATTCCCAAGGGTACCCGAGATTTTTCTCCAATAGAAGTTTCAAAACGAAATTATATAATGACCATAATGCGTCATCATTTTGAGAAGTTTGGGTTTCAACCTATAGAAACTCCTTCATTTGAAAACTCAGAAACTTTAATGGGTAAATATGGAGAAGAAGGGGATCGACTTATTTTTAAAATATTAAATTCTGGAGACTATTTAGAAAAGATTTCTCTAGAAGAGCTGCAGGTAGTTAATTATAAACAATTAACTGCAAAGATTTCTGAAAAGGCGCTACGTTATGATCTGACAGTGCCTTTTGCGCGTTATGTTGTTCAACATCAAAATGATATTGAGTTTCCTTTTAAGCGATATCAAATACAACCTGTTTGGCGAGCAGACCGACCTCAAAAGGGCCGTTTCCGTGAGTTTTATCAATGTGATGCTGATGTGGTGGGTTCTACGTCCTTGTGGCAAGAAATTGAATTGGTTCAATTATATGATTCGGTTTTTGCTGAATTAGGATTGAATGGAGTTACAATTAAAATTAATAATAGAAAGTTATTATCGGGAATTGCTGAGGTAATTGGCGCATCTGATAAGTTGATTGATTTCACTGTAGCTTTAGATAAGCTTGATAAAATAGGTAAGGAAGGCGTAAAGAAAGAGATGCAAGAAAAAGGCATTACAGTCAAGGCGATAGAAAAAGTACAACCCTTGTTTGACTTTACTGGAACTATTCAAGAGAAGTTGGATAAATTATCGGTTTTACTTACTTCCTCTGAGGAAGGTAAAAAAGGAATTGAAGAGTTGCGTTTTATTTGTGATACTATTTTGAAATTGGGCTTGAAACAAGCGAATTTAGATTTAGATGTGACTTTAGCCCGGGGATTAAATTATTATACTGGAGCTATCTTTGAAGTTACTGCTCCTGCCGGTGTTTCTATGGGTTCTATAGGTGGCGGTGGGCGATATGATGATTTGACGGGTATTTTTGGTTTGAAAGATATGAGCGGTGTAGGGATTTCTTTTGGATTGGATAGAATTTATTTAGTGTTAGAAGAATTGAATCTTTTTCCAGAAACAGTTACAACGGCAACCAAAGTTTTGTTCTTACACATGGGTGAAAATCAAGCCTTCGAAGCAATGAAATCCTTGGTTCTATTTAGGGAGATTGGGATAAAAGCCGAATTGTATCCTGATAACGCTAAGTTGGACAAGCAGTTTAAACATGCTGAGCGGCGAAACATACCTTATGTAATAAAAGAGATTGAGGACTTGAATTATACCTTGAAAGATTTGCGTACAGGAGAGCAACTAATGCTTTCGTATAATGCTTTAATTCAAAAACTAATTGCAGTTATATAGTGTTTGTTATTTTGAATTTTAAATTTCGAAATTCAGTAACAATAAAGGCTAAAGCTCCCGTGTTCGGGAGCTTTTTTGCGGTTAAATATAGAATTAAAAAGATCACTGGATTATTATTTTTTTGGTTAATTCGCCTTTATCAGTAGTTACTTTTACGATATAAGCACCTGTGGTAAGTGCAGAAACTGGGACTTCTATAGTAGATTGGTTTTGAGTTTTTATCGTAGTATTCAAAACATTTTGTCCTACTAAGTTAAATATGTTTACTGCTTTTACTGATGCATCTAGTGATTCATTTTTAATAGTAATTATATCAGTTGCCAAAGCGTGAGTAATGGTAATTTCTTTAGTTAAATCGTTATGGCTAATTCCTAATGCATTTGGATTGTAAAAACGTAATTCAAATCGATTATCATGATTGCCAAATGTTAAGTTTGCAGTAAAAGGTTCGTTTTTAATGCTAGCATATGTTTGAGTAAGTGTATCATATATGTAAACATCTTGACTTTCGGGGAAATTCTCTAAACCATCAACTGAAAAGGTCACGTTACCCTGCGAAGAAACTGTAACCCCAAGTGGATATACATTATTTATGTTGAAATAGCCTTCACCTTGAATATTCAATTTTTTATCATAGTTTAAGAAGTACATATCATCATTTTGAATTTCGATACTTTTAGCATCATAACCTTCATCATATTCAGCGGTTGCTAAATCATCCATAAAACCGATTAATATCTGTCTGTGATGATTATCATAGGAATCAAATCCTAATCGTAATCTCATAAAAGTGTCATCGGCGATTTGATCTTCAGCGTTATTATTTTCATCGTCACCTATTGCTGCAGTCGCGTTGGTTGTTTTAAATAATGTATTTGAAATTACACTGTTTTCTCGAGTGAATGTGCGTTGACTATTTTTAAACAAAATGTTACCTCCAGTATTTGAGCCTATTACGAAAAATCCCTGTCCGACAGGAATACATTTTCCAGGTACTTTGGAACTGTTTCCTAATCCACTTATACCTGTAGGAGAAACAGGAGGAGTACCTCCCACTAAAGTTCTAGTGGCGTAACCCCCTTGATAAAGTTGGGTGATATGTGAATTATTGGTATTGTAATGTTCCCAAAAATAGATTGTTCCATTTATGGTGTGAATGTTATCTTTTATAAAAAGATCAGCATTAATTGCGGAAGGATATGGATTTCCACATAAATTTAAGTTGTCTGCAGAGATTGGAGAAACAATTGTCCCATTGTTAGGTTTCCCCACAAAAGTATAGTTTTGAGTTGGAGTTGCAGCTGCGCTGCCTTTAAGAGTATACCCTTGTCCTGCTAACAGTGTTCCGTTAGGCCCAATTTGAGTCCAGTTGGCTGCACTATTACTAACATTTTGAAATTTAAAAATCCAATAATCACTCAATGTAATAGGTGTTGAAGGAAATGCATCTCCGTCGGTAGTCCAAGATATGTTTTGGATATTGTTTGGGTCTGTGCCATCTTTCATTACATCGGCAACGGTATATCCATTATTATTGGATGCACTATTTATTGAACTAACTGGTGAAGACCAATAATTATAATTATACTTATTGGATTGACCTTGTTGGTCACGTTCTATACTACCGGAACTAGTAGTGTCTAAATCACTATTAGCAATTTGAATTAATTGAGATCTTCCAACCAAATCAATTTTACCATCTAATTTCAAATAGTGTGTTATAGATATTTTGGTATCATTATTTGCTGAAATGGTATGGTTATTTACAATTAATCCTAAGATGATTTTATTTGCAGTAGAGGTTATATCATGATTTGTTTCAATAATGTTCCATGTGATTTGTTTTGAACTACTTACAATTGAAGCGGTGCATGGAACTGATTGAATGGTTCCATTTGCCCAAGTGTTTTTGTCGGTCCAAAGGCCATTAGCTATGGTTTTGTAGGGAAGTGGTGCCGTTTGAGAGTCCACCGTAACTTTGTTGTTGTAGAATACGTCTCCTCTATTATGGTAACTTGAATTATCATTGATTGTTGTGCCAATGAAAGAATTCATGTTGTAGTATGCTGTTAAGTTTGCCCAGTTGATTGTATTTAAATCATTTTTACTGATATTAGATGGGACGGTAGATCCCTTTGTTTTCATGCTGTTTTGCACTATTTCCTGATTCATCATGAATCGGATTTGTGTAATCGTAATTGCTTTATTCCATAAACGGAATTCATCTAAATCTCCTTTAAAGAAATTTCTAATATCTGATTTATTTCGATATTCAGCTCCAATGGAAAATGAATTTGTGTTTGTAGCAGGATTTGATGAATTTACAGTACTGTCGGCAATGCCATCAATATAAAGTGTGGTACTTATCCCTCGGAATATTATGCTTATATTATGCCATTCGCCATTTGGCAGCACAGTGTTAGATGCAATATGTGTTCCCTCCCAAGAGATATGAATTTTATTGTCTGTTGTTAAATACATGCGAAATCCTGAAGTTCCATCATATTTAGAAACAATAGTTCTATCAGTAGCGCTATTATTTTGACCTGTAGGTCGTACCCACAACATCATTGTAAAATTATTGTTTAAATTATTTACATCTCCCATCTTCATGACATTGTCGATGCCGTTGAAAGTTAAGCTTCTTGATGCTACAGATTCGTGAGCAACACCAATGGTAAAGTATTGGGTTCCGTCAAAGTCATAGAGCGCTTCTTGATTGCTGCCATTTGTTGTGAAGAATATTGTTTCAACTTTTGAAGTAAATAGTTCGTCATTGGCAACAATTAAAACATAGGCATCGTTTCCAGTCAATGGCGGTAAGCCAGAAAGGCTAGTGGTGGGGATTGAAATTTTAGTGGCTTGAACATCTCCACCTGTTTCTACTGTTTTCCATATTTTATGAGGGATGTCAGTATGCGTAGTCACTCCAGTTGTTCCGCCGAAAGTAAGTGCTATGTCATTGTCTGAGTCGTTCATATCACCATTGTTATCACCCCAAACTAAAAATGTTTTATCGGAATTAAACGTGTTAGTGTTGGCTGCATTACTGCCGAAAAGATTTCCTAATCCAACAGATAAAAATGGATAACTGCTGCTTATGTCTTGTTTCTGATTGAAACTGGCAACGTCATCACGACCTATTTTTGTTACATTAAAATTGTAACTTGAATTTGCTGTAGCGTTCCAAATTAATGTTGCGCTTGAATCATAAAGATTCTGACTGTTTGATAGTAGGCTAACAAACAACACTAAAAGTAGCAAGTACTTTTGTTCTGATTTAAGTAATAATTTTTCCATGATCTGGGGTGTTTGATGAATTATTATTAAAATGAATTCTATGTTTGTTTCATTTGACACTACAAAAATATAAAGATATTACATATTGTGTCGATAAAAGACATAAAAAATCGATGAAATGCATCTTTTTGGAATGTAATCAAGTAAAAAACTTACAAAAAAATTTAATGTAAGTAGTCTTTTGTCTTGTTTAAAATGTAAACAAAACGAGTTATTTGTAAATAAATGCTGTAGATTAGTGAAGTAATAAACAAAAAAAAGCATGGAAGAATCCATGCTTTTTAGTTTAAGTAGCGAGGACGGGAGTTGAACCCGTGACCTCAGGGTTATGAATCCTGCGCTCTAACCGACTGAGCTACCTCGCCAAGGTGTGGCATTCCCTGAATGCGGGTGCAAATATAAAATTTAAATTAGAGGTTGCAAACTTATAATGCTTATTTTTTTTATTTTTAAAAAAGGCTTTTTTATTGACTTTATATTCTATATATTTCCCAAAAATTTTTTCAGATTATGGATAGTAAAATTCGTTATGAGCTTGAGTTTCCTTTGAATTCATCCCCTCAATTGCTTTATCAGTATATTTCAACTCCATCTGGTCTTCAGGAATGGTTTGCGGATAATGTTAATTCAAGAGGTGAATTTTTTACATTCATCTGGAACGATGTAGAGGAGAATGCTCGTTTAGCTTCAAAGAAAACTGGAGAGAAAGTAAAATTCAAATGGGTAGATGATGCGAAAAAGGATACAGAGTATTATTTTGAATTACGAATTTTAGAGGATGAGATTACGAAAGATGTTTCCTTGATGGTTGTCGATTTTGCTGAAGAGGATGAGGTAGATGAAGCAAGATTGTTATGGGAAAATCAAATTTCTGATTTAAAACACGTCATCGGCTCTATTTAAATATTTATTATTACAGTATATTTGTCCCGCTAAAAACGGGACTTTTTTTATGGTAAATTTTAATGGTGTTATACTTGATTCTGACTTGCAATTGAATGTGAGTAATCGTTCATTTCTTTATGGAGATGGCGTATTCGAAACCTTAAAAGTAGTCCATAATAAAATTCTCTTTTTTGAAGACCATTACTTTAGACTGATGGCATCTATGCGCATTATTCGCATGGAGATTCCGATGTCGTTTACAATGGAGTATCTTGAAAGCCAAATACTAGAATTGGTTACAGCTAGTGGTTTAGGTGAATCAGCACGCGTTCGTTTCACTGTTTATAGAGAGGAAGGAGGCTTTTATACTCCCAGTGTAAATACGGTTTCTTATACTATTGTGGCTTCTGAGTTGGATGATAAAGAATATTCAATTTCGAATGTGACTTTTGAAGTTGATTTGTATAAAGATTTTTCTATACCTAAACAATTGTTGTCGACTTTAAAAACGAATAATAAACTTATACAAGTTACTGCAAGTATTTTTGCTAAAGAAAACCAACTCAATAGCTGTTTGATTCTAAACGAAGAAAAGAATGTAGTGGAAGCCGTTAGTGGTAATTTGTTTATGGTTATGAATTGTCAAATTATCACACCACCTATTAGTGAAGGATGTTTAAATGGTGTAATGCGAAAGCAAATTATGAGATTGGCAAAAGCAATTGATGGATATGAAATGGTAGAAGCACCAATATCACCGTTTGATTTACAAAAAGCAGATGAATTATTTATTACTAATGTTATTGTTGGAATTCAACCTATAAGTAACTATCGTAAAAAGGAATTTGGATTTAGTGTAGCAAAACAACTCATAGAAAAGTTGAATGAAACAATTGCGGTAGACTAATTTAAGATCGGGTTTTCGGGGGCGTTTGACCAAATAAGGTATTCTCCTCCTAATTCAATGATTTTTTCTTTCCAAAAGTGTACGGATGCTTTTCCTAAAATGTTGTTTTCGTAAACATTTTTTGTTAGAATCCAAGAGTTGGCTAGCATTTCATTTTCTAATTGTTCGGCATCCCAGCCGGTATAACCCAGAAAGAAGCGAATGTTTTTTTTCTTTATTATCCCCGTATTGATTAATTGCTTCGTCAGTTCGAAATCACCGCCCCAATAGATGCCGTTAGAAATTTCAACACTGTTTGGGATTAGATTGGGAACGTTATGAATAAAATAAAGGTTGTCTTGTTCTACTGGACCTCCGTTATAGATTTTGAATTTAGAATCAATTTCGGGGAGTAGATCGCGGATAGCGTATTTTAATGGCTTGTTTAAAATGAATCCCACAGAGCCTTCTTTGTTATGATCAGCTAGTAAAATTACAGATCTATTAAAAGACAAATCACCTATAATGGATGGTTCGGCAATTAACAATTGACCTTTTTGTAGTTTTTCTGTAATCATTTTAGGCTAATTTTTTATTAAAACTAAGAAAAAGTATTTAAAAAAGCTAATTTATTCCGTAGTACTATAAAAAAAACCACATCGGTTGATGTGGTTTTTGTATATCAGAAGAACTAATTATTAGTTTACTGCTCCGTCTAATTCAGCACCAGCTTTGAATTTAACTACATTTTTAGCAGCGATTTTGATAGTTTTACCTGTTTGAGGATTTCTTCCATCTCTTGCAGCTCTTTTAGATACTGACCAAGAACCGAAACCTACTAAAGATACTCTTCCACCTTTTTTCAAAGTACCACCTACATTTCCTAAAAATGATTCTAAAGCTAATTTAGCTGCTGCTTTTGTGATACCAGCGTCAGCTGCAATTGCATCGATTAATTCTGATTTGTTCATAATGTTAGTTATTAATTGTTGGTTAAACATTTTTGTTATTGATAACAAATTTAATAGGAAATGCTTACCACACAAGCGTTTTGGTGTTTTTTTCAAACATTTGTTAATAACTTAATTTATTTGTTGATAAACTCGTGTTATACATCCTATTTTCAAGTTGAAAACGCCTTGAGCGCCTATTCTGCTTGCGCTTTTTCGGAAAAGGAGATACCGTTTAGGAGTTCGCTAGCGCGCATTTTTCTCTTTCCTGGAAATTGCAAACTTTCAATGAGAATGAAACCCTCTTTTACGGCTACTTTTATTTCTTTTTTGGAAGTGATGAGTTGGCCAATAGTATGCGTATGATTTTCTACTATTATTTTAGCATCGTAGATTTTTACATTCCATTCTTCGTCCTGATCTTTTATAAAGCACCAGGAGGCGGGATAGGGAGAAAGACCGCGAATTAGGTTGTGTATTTCGGAAGCTGATTTAGTCCAATCAATTTTGCAATTGTCTCGGTTGAGTTTGTAGGCTGTTTTTATCTCGTTGTTTTCTTCTTGTATCGTAGTGGTGACGGTTCCTTGTTCGATACCATTTAGCGTTTCAATAACTGCAGTGCTTCCAATGGTCATTAAGCGGTCATGGAGTTGGCCTGCATTTTCATGTGGGTCGATGTTTGTTTCTTGACTTAGAATCATCGCGCCAGTATCAATTTTGTCGTCTATGAAGAAGGTGGTTACTCCGGTTTTGGTTTCACCATTAATTAGGGCCCAATTGATGGGTGCTGCACCGCGATAGTTTGGAAGTAGCGAGGCATGAAGATTGAATGTGCCCAATTTTGGCATGCGCCACACTATTTCGGGGAGCATTCTAAAGGCAACGACCACTTGTAGGTTGGCCTGAAGGCTTTCTAATTCCTTTAGAAAATCAGCTTCTTTTAAATTAGTAGGTTGCAGCAGTTTTAGATTATTCTCAAGAGCATATTCTTTTACGGCTGAGTATTTTATTTTTTGGCCGCGACCGGCAGGTTTGTCGGCGGCGGTTATTACTCCGACTACTTCAAAGTTGTTTTTAAGAATCGTGTCTAAGATGCCTAAGGCAAACTCAGGAGTTCCCATGAAAACGATGCGTAACTTTTCCATTTTATTTTAAGGAATATAAATTATTGGGTTGGATATAAATTGTATTGTTTTCCAACATATTTTGAAGGGCAAAGATAATATCGTCTGTTGGATATTTGGTTAATTTTTGAATATCTCTGGAGCTTAAATCTTGGGTGCGTAATAATTCGATAATTTTTTCGGAGACCGATGTAACGGGTGTGTTTTTTTTATTTTTATTGAGGCAGTAGGAGCAATGGCCACAGTCCTCTTTTAAGACTTCTCCAAAATACTGTATGAGTAATTTTTGTTTGCAGGTTGTTTTATCAAGGCAATACTTTAAAACGGCTTGTAGTTGAGCTGTTTTTAATTTGTTTTGCGATTCCAAGTATTTTGCCACGCGATTGATGGTTCGTTCGTCTTCCCGTACTTCATTGAATGTGATGGTGGCATCATTGTTTTTGGCATTATAGTCAATAATGTTTTTATCTTTTAGTTTTTGCAAGATAGTGAGCACTTCGGATTCTGAATGGTTGGCTTTTTTAGCGATTAGTACGGGGTTTATGGCCGTTTGCATTTCGTGTATACCAGGATAGGTTCTTAGTATGGCCATAATGATTGCTTCTTCTTTTGGATTAAGGCTCATGTAACGGATGACCTCTTTGGAAGAAATGCAGAATTGTAAGCTGATTTTTTCTGAAAATTCTTGGGATAGCGTTAGGATGCCTTGACGGTCTAGGAACTGGAGAGCGTTATAGGTTTTCAAAATGGGGAAACCGTATTTGTTGCAAAAGGCATTGATATTAAAGCCAAATTGTTCCTCTATTCCTTCTCCATAGGCGATTTGTAAAAAAGCACATAGTTTTAAAAATACTAGGTTTAAGAAAGTTTTATCGGGAAGGACCTTGATGAATTGGGCCTCGGCGTGTAGCACATCAGAGGGGTTGTTTAGTAAGACGGCATAGGCTTTTTTGCCATCTCTGCCGGCTCTACCTGATTCTTGATAATAATTTTCTAAATTTTGAGGAAGATGCAGGTGGATGATTGACTTGACATTGGCTTTGTCGATTCCCATACCAAAGGCGTTGGTAGCCACCATGACTTGTACTTTTTCTTCCATCCAAAGCGCCATGTTGTTTTGTTTTTCTTTGGTTGACAAACCACCATGATAGAACGTAGCTGTAAACCCGAGTATTGTTAATTGAGCGACGGTTTCGGTGCAGGCTTTGCGGGTGGTAACATATATAATGGCGGGTTCGGGATTCTTCTTAAGAATTTGTTGCAGCCAATGATTTTTATCTTCTGTTTCCAGTACGATATAGCTAATATTTTCTCGGTAAAACGATTTAGCAAATACCTTAGGCTCTTTTAATTGCAATTGCGTGATTATATCCTCTTTTACCCGTTCCGTTGCAGAAGCGGTTAAGGCTATGAACGGCAGGTTTGGAAATAGCTCTTTGAGGAGTTTAATTTTTAAGTAGGCCGGTCGAAAATCATGACCCCATTGGGAAACGCAGTGTGCTTCATCTATAGCGATGAGGTTAATTGGTAAGTTTTTGATGCGTTCTACGATCCAATCATTTTGAAGGCGCTCTGGGGAAAGGTATAGGAATTTATAATTGCCGAATTGGCAATTGTCTAATAAATCGATGATCTCGTCTTGATGAATGCCTCCGGTAAGTGCTATAGCTTTAATTCCTTTGCTTTGTAGGTTTTGTACTTGATCGCGCATTAACGCAATTAACGGTGAAATGACTAAGCAGATGCCTTCTTGCATCATAGCGGGTACTTGAAAGCAGATGGATTTACCGCCTCCTGTAGGGAGTAATGCCAAAGTATCCATGCCGTTCAACACCGAAGTAATAATTTCTTCTTGGGGGGAGCGGAAGGCTTCGTGTTTCCAGTATTTAGTTAGAATTTCTAATGCTTTTGACATTGTTGCGATTGAAGGTTGACCAAAGCTACTTAAAAAAACAAGAAGTTGGAAACTTGGATATATAAATTAGGCTTGATGAACCGTACAGGATTAATAGGGTTAAGCCAGTTGGTTTAGGATAAAATTAATGCGTTCTTCAACGGTTCCGCAAGGAACTTCAATAAGCGTGTACCCATAGGTTTGATAGGTTTCTTTAAGGTGGTCAAAGATGAGTTTGGCTTGTTCAAAATTTTCGTAACGGGCTTCATCGCTTTGATAGATTTCTTCCCATGGCGGTAATATAAAAACTTTAGAATAGCCGTGCTCTTTGCTCGCTTGATCAAAGAAGGAAGGGTAGCTGTCTCCGATATAGTGCATATAGGCTAAAATATCGGGGATGCCACGGTCTAGGAATACGATATCGGCATGGTCATGTGAGGCTTGAAGGTGTTGTTTTTTTCTTCCTTCCAATAGGAGTTCGCTAAACAGCAATGGTTTTTCTAAGAATAATTGTTCGATTCCCTGTTTTTTGGCTTCTAGGGTGATTTGGCGCGAGATTTCGGGGAAGCACGCATAACCTTGTTCGATGAGTGTATCGATAATGGTGGTTTTTCCGGTGCCTGGACCGCCGGTTATGACTATGAGTTCTTTTTTCAAGCTTTTGGCAATAAGGGGCAAATTTATTGAAACTAATTAGAATAGCGAAAGTGTTTTGGTTATTTATTTTAGATTGGTTTTGCACTGATGAATGTTTGTTTGTTGTTTGATGGCCTATAAAATGACGGAATATATAGGTTGGCTCTGAGTAGTTTTAAAGTAGCCTGGTAAATAACGAAAGTATACGATAACTATACGATAACTATACGATAACTATACGATAACTGTATAATAGGTATCTATTTGAATATGCTAGTTGTCTTATGATGATGGGATCATAACTGGTTTAAAAGAAGTATAAATAAGTATAACTTACATCGAAAAAAAACAATTACTTTTTATTATTTTATGAGGAAGTTTGCCATAAATAATTACATTTGAACTAGATAAGATGATTCTTGAAAAGTCTTATAAGCATTTTAATAACCCTACCCACCTAAAATGAAACAGTTTTACTTTACCCAATTGCCAAGAAATCCTTGGAAAATCATCCGTACACTTTGTTTGTTTCTTATTGTTTTTTTGCTGCTGCCTACTAGGGCAAATGCTACTACAGGAACCTATACTTTTACCTCCTCATCTGGGACTTATTCCCCTTTGACCGGTGGAACAACGTTAGTCTCAGGGGCTAGTTGGGATGACACCGCTTCGGCTTTATTGACCCTTCCGTTTACCTTTATTTATAACAATGTAGCTTATACTAGTTTTGGAATAAATTCTAATGGTTTTATCACTTTAGGTGCTGTCCCTACAGCTGCTTTGTACTGCGGATTACAGACTAGTGCGGCGAATTCTATAGCGGGCTATGGGACGGATTTAGTTGGTGGTAGTGCAACATCATCGATTACTTATGGTGTAACGGGTACTTCACCAAACCGAAAGTATGTGATTCAATGGGCAGAGTGTAAGCATTACAATACTACTGGCGATAGTTATTCTTTTCAGATTATTTTGAATGAGACTTCCAATACGGTTCAAGTAGTATGGGGGCCTGTTACGGCTGTCACTACGATGGGAGCTAATTCTTGTGCTGACACTGCCGCTGAATCGGGCAGCGTAGGACTGTTAGGTAATTCTACCCAAGATTTTAATATAAGAAGCATAACAAATGGGACGAATACATGGGCAACTTCCATAGCTGGAACTGCTATAAATGCGGTAGGTAATATGTCTTCTACTAATTTTCCAGCTGCTGGAACAACCTATACTTGGACACCGCCTGTTGCTACTGCTATGGCCTTTTCCTCTTGCACGACTGCGTTTGTTAATAACGCTCAGGGAGTACCTAGAGGAGCAACTAATAATGCGGTCATTCAGGTACAGGTAGTAGTTAGTGGGACCTTGACTCCGTTTTCGGTTACTAATTTAGCATTATCTACTACAGGTAGTACCAATCCAACGGCTGATATCACTAATGCGAAAGTATTTTTTACTGGTGGCAGCAATTTATTTGCGGCTACGACCCAATTTGGCACCACGACGGTTGGTCCGAATGGCGCTTTTTCAGCTACGGGCTCGGCTACATTGGTTGAGGGGACCAATTACTTTTGGGTTACTTATGATACTAAGAATACGGCTGTTTTTGGGGATGTATTGAAGGGCTGTTGTACGCAGATTACGGGTACAGGTACTATGGGCGTCAGAACCCCTACAGTTACTTGTCCGACGGGAACTCAAACGATAGTGGATGAAGGGATATGGACTAAGGTTACTGCAACGGCGCCCCATGCCAATCATGGTGTAATGTTGTTGCTTTCGGATGGTAGTGTTATTTGCCATTCCAATTCGGGTGGTGCCGATGGGAATGGTTTGTTATGGGATAAGTTGACGCCAGACGCTTCTGGAAGTTATGTCAATGGAACATGGACGTCTACGGCTCCTATGCTTGATACCCGCTTGTTTTTTTCCTCACAAGTATTGAAAGACGGACGTGTCTATGTGGCTGGGGGAGAATATGGAACGGGATTGCAGAAGGCAGAAGTTTATGATCCTGTTGTGAACACCTGGACGGCGGCACCTTCGCCTGGAGTGAATATAAGTGATGCGAATTCAGAAATATTGGAAGATGGTCGTGTTATGCAAGGATTGGTTGCCGGGACCTTGAAAGGAACTCAAATATACAATCCGACTACTAACACGTATGCTGCAGGGCCAACTTGTAATGGAATTCATAACGAATCGGCTTGGGTTAAATTACCAGACAACAGTATTTTATTTGTGGATCGTTTGAGTACGAGTTCAGAGCGTTATATACCTGCTACTAATACCTGGGTTACGGATGCTACGGTTCCGGTTTCCTTATACGATTCCTTTGGGGACGAAACAGGAGGGGCAGTATTATTGCCTGATGGGCGTGCTTTCTTCTTGGCGGCCCAGGGTGCGTCGGCTTTATACACTCCGTCGGGGACCAGTAGTCCGGGAACGTGGGCTGTAGGACCTACTTTACCTAATTCAACAGGAGCTCCCGATGCCCCGATGGCTATGATGGCCAATGGAAAAGTATTGTGCGCTGTTTCACCAGCCCCTACTTCGTCGGCTACCTTATTTATTCCGCCTACCTATTTTTATGAATTTGATTATTTGTCGAACAGCTTTACTCAGGTGCATGCACCAGGAGGAGGGATGTCTTTAAATATAGCCTGTTACCAAACCAACTTTTTGGATTTACCAGACGGTTCTGTGATGTATGCTCAAAATCAAAGCAGCGCTTCATCTGATTATTATATCTATAAACCAGCAGGAGCGCAGACGGCATCGGGTAAGCCCACCATTTCTGCGATTACTCAAACCTCCTGTACTGCTTATCAACTATCGGGAACCCAGTTTAATGGGATTTCACAAGGAGCCAATTATGGAGATGACTGGCAGATGTCCACTAATTATCCTGTTATTCGTTTGACTAACGGTACCAATGTGTATTATTGCCGCACATTTAACTGGAATTCTACGGGTGTGCGCCGCGGTAATTTGGCCGACAGTGTTCAGTTTGCCCTACCAGCAGGATTGCCAATCGCTACTTATTCGCTAGTGGTTACGGCTAATGGAATTGCATCAGATCCCATATCGTTTACTCCGACCCCTTATTTGACTAGTACTTTAACGCCTAGTGCGGTGTGTAGTGCTGCGACTTTTAGTTATACTCCTGTGATTGCTCCCGCTACGGCTACCTTTAGTTGGACCCGAGCGGCGGTTTCGGGTATTAGCAATGCAGCAGTGACTACGGCACAAAGTACAGCGCCTAATGAAATATTGATTAATACGACGGCTAGTCCGGTTACCGTAGTTTATGCCTTTACACTTACCTCTTATGGGTGTAGCAATACGCAGAATGTTTCGGTAACGGTTAATCCTTCTCCGACGGCAACTATTTCGGGGAATGCTCCCATTTGTATTACAGGTATTACCCTGAGTGCTCCTTTGAATTCAAGTTACAATTGGTCAACGGGGGCTACTACCCAAAGTATAAGTGTTAGCACGGCAAGTACCGTTAGTGTAACGGTGACTGGGGCAAATGGTTGTACTAGTACTGCTTCTGTTACTACCGTTCTTGATACTAAAACCATCACGGCTAGTGCGGGTGCTAATGGAACTATTTCGCCTACGGGTGCTACTGTAGTGAATTGTGGAGCGAATCAAACCTATACCATTACTCCGAGTGCTTGTTATCAAATCGCTACCGTTTTAGTAGATGGTGTGAATAATGCGGCTGCGGTTAGTAGTGGGACTTTTACGTTTAGTTCGGTGGCTGCGGCCCATACTATTAGTGCTACTTTTTCACTAAGAACCTATTCGATTACGGCCAGTGCAGGTGCTAATGGAACTATGTCGCCTACTGGTGCTACTGCAGTGAGCTGTGGAGCCAATCAATCCTATACCATTACGCCGAGTGCATGTTATCAAATTGCAACGGTATTAGTTGATGGTGTCAATAATGCGGCTGCGGTGAGCAGTGGGACTTTTACCTTTAGTTCCGTAGCGGCAGCCCATACTATTAGTGCGACTTTTTCACTAAGAACCTATTCGATTACGGCCAGTGCGGGTGCTAATGGAACTATTTCACCTACTGGTGCTACTGCAGTGAGCTGTGGAGCCAATCAAACCTATACCATTACGCCGAGTGCATGTTATCAAATTGCAACGGTATTGGTTGATGGGGTGAATAATGCGGCAGCAGTTAGTAGTGGAACTTTTACCTTTAGTTCCGTAGCGGCAGCGCATACTATTAGTGCTACTTTTTCACTAAGAACCTTTACGGTTACGGCTAGCGCAGGTGCTAATGGAACTATTTCACCAACTGGAGCTACAGCAGTGAACTGTGGGGCAAATCAAACCTATACGTTTACGCCGAGTTCGTGTTATCAAATCGCTACCGTCTTGGTTGATGGGGTGAATAATACGACAGCAGTTAGTAGCGGGACTTTTACCTTTAGTGCGGTTTCCACTGCGCATACTATAAGTGTAACCTATACTTCTTCCAGTGTCACTTATTATGCCGATCGCGATGGTGATGGCTTTGGAGACGCGGCTACACCTTTGGTGAGCTGTACAGGGGCACCGACTTTTTCGGGTCACTTAGCGGTATTGAATAATACAGATTGTAATGATTTGGTTTTTAGCGCTACAAATACTTGTACGACCACGGTTAACCTTAAAGCGTATATTGAAGGATATTATGACAGCAGTGTGCATAAAATGCGTGCGGTTAGTGCTAATGAAGGTGTGGGAAGCAGTACTACTAATGTAGATATGATTACGGTAGAACTTAGAAGCACTGCAGGGGCATTGGTTAATACAACTACGACAATGTTGCATACGGATGGAACCGCCTCAGCGGTATTTAGTGTAACTCCGAATGGGTCGTATTATTTGGTGGTTAAGAGCAGAAATGCGATCGAGACATGGAGTAGTGCTGCGCAAACCTTTTCGGGTGCAACACTTACTTACGATTTTACTACTGCGTTATCGAAAGCCTTTGGACAAAATATGAAGTTATTGGAAACTGGGGTTTATGGATTTTATTCAGGAGATTTGAACCACGATGGGTATGTTGATATATTTGATTACCCTCTGTATGACACGGCCAATCAAAGTGGCGGTGCTTATGATGGTACCTATGTAGCTACGGATATCAATGGCGATGGGTATGTGGATATTTTTGACTTCCCAATATACGATAGTAACAATCAGCAGAATGTGCAGGCGGTAACGCCCTAATTAGTTACTAGACTACTTGATAAATAAAAAACCACTGAGCAATCAGTGGTTTTTTAATGTTGTAGATTAGCTTTATTTTCTTTTCTCAATATTCTGGACTAAATTTTTTACAGTTCTTGTTCCATTTGTTATCTTTGAAGTAATGTGACTTCTCATAGTGCGTGGTTTACTATTTTGTAGATTTTGAATTAAAAATCTAACAGCAATACTGTATATTTGCTTTTATTTTAAAATTAATGGATAAGAAGACGGAAGAATTTTATATTAGACTGCGTGAAGAGTTGAATACTACTTCGACTTGGCCTAGTGAGTATTTGTATAAATTTATAGTTCCTACAGACCCTAAGAAAGTTGAAGAGGTGGAAAATGCCTTTGATAATATGGGTGCTGTGATACAAACAACCCAATCCAAAACCGGAAAATACACTAGTCTTTCTGTTTATGTGACGATGGAGAGTCCGGATCAAGTAGTGGAAAAATATTTAGAGGTTTCTAATATTGAAGGGATAATATCATTATGATGGCAGAAAAATATGTTAAAGAGAATGCTAATGATGTAGTGCATCATTTAGAATATAATGCTGAGCGGTCCCATTTGATTATACCGGAGTATGGACGTCATTTGCAAAAATTGATTGATCAAGCTTCGTTGATTGAAACTAAGGAGGAGCGCAATAAAGCAGCAAAATACATTATACAGGTAATGGGCACTTTAAATCCGCACTTGCGTGATGTGCTTGATTTTCAGCATAAGTTATGGGATCAGATTTTTATCATGTCTGATTTTAAATTGGATGTTGATTCTCCTTATCCCATTCCTACGAAGGAAGTAATCCATTTAAATCCTGAGCGACTGGGGTACCCTCAAAAAAATCCTAAGTACCGTTTTTATGGCAATAACATCAAGTATATGATTGATGTAGCCAATAGTTGGGAAGAGGGAGAGATGAAAGGTGCATTAGTGAAAGTGATTGCTAATCACATGAAAAAATCCTATTTGAGTTGGAATAAAGACACCGTAACGGATACGGTTATCTTTGAGCATTTATATGAGCTATCCGATGGGAAGTTGAATTTATTGCAAAGTTCGGAAGAGTTGTTGAATACGAATGATTTGATGCGCACGAATAAGAAGATGTCGAATAAGAACATGCCTCCGCAGAACAATAAGATAAAAAGCAATAAAATAGGCAAGAAGCCATTTCAAAAAAACAATAACAACAATAATAATAATAACTTAAATAAGTAACTGAGGGTCTAAGCGGTGGAGCAACCTACTAAAAGGAGCTCGCTGGTTAATGATTTCAGTATCACAGTAACTCAAAAAGAATGGGAACATTTAAAATTGAAGGTGGCATTCAACTTAAGGGCGATGTAACCCCGCAAGGTGCCAAGAATGAAGCATTACAAATCTTATGTGCGGTGCTTTTAACTCCAGAAAAAGTAACAATTAACAACATACCTGACATTATCGATGTCAACAAATTAATTACCTTACTAGGTAACTTAGGGGTAAAAATTCAAAAAAACGGACCGGGTTCAATTACGTTTCAAGCGGATGAGGTTAATGTAGGCTATCTTGAAACAGAGGCATTCAAAAAAGAAGGCGGAAGTTTAAGAGGGTCTATTATGATTGTAGGTCCGTTGTTAGCTCGTTTTGGAAAAGGGTATATCCCAAAACCGGGAGGAGACAAAATAGGAAGACGTCGTTTGGATACCCACTTTGAAGGATTCATCAATTTGGGTGCTAAATTTCGATATGAAAGAGAAGACCATTTTTATGGTGTAGAAACCAAGGGTCGTTTGAAGGGAGCTTATATGTTGCTTGATGAGGCTTCGGTTACGGGAACTGCTAATATTGTAATGGCAGCGGTTTTGGCCGAAGGTACTACTACGGTATATAATGCGGCTTGTGAGCCCTACTTACAACAATTGTGTAAAATGTTGAATTCGATGGGCGCTAACATTAAAGGTGTAGGTTCCAATTTATTGATTATTGATGGCGTAGAGCAATTGGGAGGCTGTGAGCATCGAATTTTGCCTGATATGATTGAGATTGGATCTTGGATTGGATTGGCGGCTATGACTCGTAGTGAAATTACGATTAAAAATGTAAGCTGGGACAACTTGGGTGTTATTCCGAGTGTGTTTAGAAAACTAGGAATTACGCTAGAACAAAAAGGAGATGATATCTATATACCCGCTCATAGTGATGGGTATACGGTAAAGACCGATATCGATGGTTCTATTTTGACTATAGCTGATGCACCATGGCCAGGATTTACGCCCGACTTGTTAAGTATTGTTTTAGTAGTAGCAACTCAGGCTAATGGTGATGTATTGATTCATCAGAAGATGTTTGAAAGTCGTTTGTTCTTTGTGGATAAACTAATTGATATGGGAGCTAAGATCATGTTGTGTGACCCGCATAGAGCGGTGGTTATGGGCCATGATTTTAAATCGCAATTAAAAGCAACGACGATGTCATCTCCAGACATCCGTGCTGGAATTTCATTGTTAATTGCGGCTCTTTCTGCTAAAGGAACTTCTACTATTCAGAATATAGAGCAAATTGATCGCGGGTATGAACGCATTGATGAGCGTTTGCGCGCTTTAGGAGCGAATATTGTTAGAGTATAAATAAAGAACAATATTGAAATTTCAAATTCCAAATTCCAATTGTTTATCTAGTTGGAATTTGGAATTTTTTATTTGGAATTTTTAAACCTTATGGAACTATATCTCATTGTTTTGCTTTGTCTTGCCGCTTTCTTTGCTGGCTTTGTGGATGCTATAGTGGGCGGAGGGGGATTGATACAGACGCCGGTTGCATTGATCTTATTGCCAAATCTGGCTGTTTCCACAGTTATTGGGTCTTTAAAAATACCTTCTTTTAGTGGAACTGCCTTGGCGGCTAGACAGTATATGAGGGCCGTAAAGTTGCATTGGAACTTGCTTTTGACCATGGCTGCAGTGGCTTTTGTATTTGCTTTTATAGGTTCGAATTTGTTGACCAAAGTGGATAACCATTTTATGAAACCCATACTGCTTGTGGTGTTGAGTTTGATTGCGGTCTATACCTTTTTTAAAAAAGATTTCGGAATACAGCAAGCTAAGGGACATTCCTTTAGAAAGCAGCTAGTCCTTGCGGTAGTGATCAGTATGGTAATAGGGTTTTATGATGGGTTTATTGGCCCAGGCACAGGAAGTTTTTTGGTCTTGGCTTTTGTCGCGGTGTTAGGGTTTGATTTTCTTCATGCCTCTGCTACAGCTAAGATGGTCAACTTGGCCACCAATGTTGGCTCGATTTGTCTCTTTCTTTTAAAAGGCAAAATTATCTGGGGTATTGCCTTGCCAATGGCCGTGTGTAATTCTTGTGGTGGTTGGTTAGGGGCAAAATGGGCCCTTAAAAAAGGCAATTCCTTTATTAGGGTCTTCTTTTTATTGGTAGTGTTGGGTACTTTACTCCGGTTTGCTTACGATGTATTTATTCATTAGTTATTGAATTACATTAAGGAATTTAAGTCCAAAAATGATTCCGTCTCCTTGATAACCGTTTTGGTACGAACGAACATAATCAATTCTGAACAAGCGGTATTTTCCAAATCCTAAGTTGTCTAATCCAACCGAGAATTCTTGATAGGGTTTCCTTTCAGGAACGGCTAGATTGTGGAATCCTAATACTAGTTGCGATTTTAAGTACTTCAAAACGGGAATTTTATTCATTAAATAGCCTTTGTCGTAGTGTTCGACGTGCAGTTCGCTATAACTATTATTAGTACTACCGATATAATAAGGTAACAGGTTGAATACATTAGTGTAGGATTCTGATTGTCCTATATGCGTTTGATTACCGTTAAAATGTTTGTAATCAGTAAAAGCAATATTCTTTCCATGGAAGAATTTACCTCCCTTAAGATTGAGTTGGAGGAATCCTTTATTCCCTAGGGTAACATTGTATCCTATTCGGGTTGAAACAAAGTCATATTCATGGTTTTTATCAGTAGCCGCCATGGTTTTTTCATAACCTAAGGTAATTGTTGGGTAATCGTCGTTTGGGATGTTGAATTTGCCATCGGGGCGCGTCCAGTATTTTTGGCCAAAATTGATGCGCAACGCTATGTTTGCTTTGACCAAATTGTTTTTGACGATAGCAGCTGAGGTTTCGTCTAATGGTGCTAATGGATTGTTTGAAGTATATAGGTCATTGCTTTTGACAATGGCTTGGTTGGTGGTGTTGTAAAGCGGTTTTCTTTCAGCGTATTCGACATTGCTATACAGGTGCAGTCCGTTTACAACTTCTCTTTCGAAGCAAATAGCAGCAAAATTCTTTTCGTACAGTTTCATGAAGTTGTTTTTGAAGAATAGGGTGCTAACGGTATTTACCAGATTAGAGATAGGGTTGTTGCTGTTGAATTGGCTTACAAAGCTGCCTCCGTTTAGGACTAGGATACTATTGTTGGTATTATTGAATTTGTGAAAATAGCTGGCGGTACCTCTTATTTTTTTCTCAGAGAAGCCATAATTGAATTGGGTTCCGATGCGTGTAAAGGTGCGTTTTTCTTCGTTGCGTTTCGTATACGAGAAGCCGGCAGTGGTATTCCAACCTTGTACGGTGTTGAAGGCGGTATTTAAAAGTGGGCCATCATAATTAAGGGACCATTTTTTAAATGAATTGGAATAGCTGTACCCCGACACGATATCGGTAAGTCGGAATTTATTGTGTTTGGCGTCAATAGAATCGAGGTAGGGTTTTGATTTCTTTTTGGTTTGTAGGATGTCTTTTTTGATGTAATCTTTACTTTCTTCTTCGGTTAGTGGTACTGGGCGAATGGAATTCCAAAACGCGTCTTCTTTTTTATTGGCATTATCTTGGAAGGAAAGGATTTGATTGGTAAAAGTTTTTTTATCGAATTGTTGTGCGAATTCGAAATTGGAGTATACATAGGTGAATCGTCCGTTGACTTTTATGCTGAGCATGCCCGCGATGAAGTCTATGGTTTGGGTATTTTTCACCCAAATTTTATTAAGACTGTTGTAACTATAACTTTGTTTTAGAGTTAAGTTATCAATGACGGGTGTTTGCATTTGGCTTCCTTTAATGGAAAGGTCGGTTGCATAGATGGCATAGGAATCTTCTACTATATAGATATAGCCCTCCATAACCGGCTCGATGGCGCGGCGGGGAATAACTTTGATTTTGTTGATTTGTTGACGGTTTTCGGTAAAAAAGGATCCTTCAAATTTATACTTATAGTAATTAAAGGCGTTGTCGGCTATAGGAGAGATGACGTTAATTTCGAAGGGCAGGTAGTTATCGTAGCAATCGAAGTTTACAGAAGCGGCGTTATTGAAGCTAAAGCCGTTGTCTTTACCACTTACTTTGGAAGCTACGATTACTTCTTTCATTTTATCGGGTTTTTGATATGTTATCTTGGATACCGTTTCCGACAAGTAAATGATGCCGCTGCGAGTAGAATCTAATACTTCATCAAAGAAGTCGAATTTTTGTCCCATGATGTTTTTTGGGGCGTCTTTGAGGCGGATGATGCCTCTAGAGTAGAAATCAGCTTTATAGCGTGCGGTTTTTTCAGCGTTGTCTTTTTTGTTTTTAATGGCGTTTTTAATGATGTCGTTGGCAGGGTTGTCTTTGGGATTGATAACAACTTCGTTCAGGATTATGTTTTCTTCTTGTAGTACCACATCTATTTGAGACGGTGTATTGCCTAGATCAACTACTTGTTTGCTGGTTTGATAGCCTAGGTATTGAAAGATGATGTTGTGTTTGCCTGGGATACGAATGTTTAATTCGAATTTACCTTGTTCGTTTGAGGTTGTTCCGTTATAGGTATTCTCTTCGAAGATGTTGACAAAGGGTAGGGGTTTGCCTGTATTGTCTTTTACGGTACCTTTTATTTGGGCAAAGGAAGATAGAGAGCATAGAAGTATTAGGAGTGCGCTTAATTTTTTCATGAGATTGGAATTATAACACTGAGATTCACGGAGGTTCTCAGAGATTCACAGAGAAAAGGTTTAAATACAGCCGTTGATTATAAAAAAGACTGTAAGGCTAGTTCGTAGCTTTTCAGTCCGAAGCCTATAATGATTCCTTTTGCGTTTTGGGAAATGAATGATTGGTGACGGAACGATTCTCGGGCAAAGGTGTTGGATATATGTACTTCTATTACTGGCGTGGTAATGGCTTTAACAGCATCCCCAATTCCTACTGAGGTATGCGTATAGGCAGCAGCGTTTAGGATAATACCATCATATGAAAAGCCTACTTCCTGTAGTTTGGAAATAAGTTCTCCTTCTATATTGCTTTGGTAATAGCTGATTTCGACAGAGGTATACTTTCTTTTTAAACCATTTATGAAGGTGTCAAAGGATAGGCTGCCATATATTTCGGGTTCTCTTTTACCTAGTAAATTAAGATTTGGGCCATTTATTATTATAATTTTCATACAAATTCTTATTTACGTAAAGGTATAAATAATCTTTTAGATAGTAAATGGTAATGAGAAATACCTTTTTTTAATCAGTATAATGCTTCAAAACCACCTAAAATGGGGTGTGGTTAAAAATGTTATTATTGTCAACAATGTAAAAAAAACATATATTTATTTGTTTTTAAGTAGGTTACGCTAATTTTTTGTTAATAAAATTGTTGATAACTGCAACACCCCTTGTCAGTGCTCGAAAAATATTAGATATACTTTTGGTGTATTAATTTTAAAATTAAACAAACATGAAAAAAATTATTTTAACAGTAGCTGCAGTATTCGCTTTGACGTTTGCTAACGCACAAGACAAAAAAGAAGGTTCAGCAGGTTTTGCTAAAGGTGATGTTTACTTAACAGGTGCATTTGGTTTTTCAAGTGACAAAAATGCTGCAGAAGTAAAAACTGACGGTTTAACAATCGCTCCAGGTATCGGTTATTTTTTAACTGACAACGTTGCTTTAGTTGGAAGTTTAGAGTACATGTCTGAAAAAGTAGGTGATGCTAAAACTACAGGTTTAGGTTTACACGCAGGTGTAAAATATTTCTGGACGCCAGCAAGTCAATTCTCTTTGTCTATTGGAGGTGAGTTAGGTTACGATACAGCTAAAACTGGAGATGTTAAAAATAACACAATCGGTCTTAGTGTACCAGTAGGTTTACATTATTTCGTATCTGATAGTTTTGCTATCACTTCTACTTGGGGTGGTTTAAACTATTCATCATCTAAAGATGATACTACAGGTGCTAAAGCTGCAACTAATTTAGGATTAAAATTAGATATGACAGCTATCAACTTCGGTTTGATCTACAAACTGTAATTAGTAGTCATACAACAAATTAAACCGCGCTTTTAGCGCGGTTTTTTTTTTATACGGCATTTGCCGTATTTGTTTTTTTAAAATATTATACTACATTTGAGTAACTAATTTTAAAATTAAACAAACATGAAAAAAATTATTTTAACATTGGCAGTTGTTTTAACTGCAGCATTTGCAAATGCACAAGACATGAAATTTGGTGTAAGAGGTGGTGTTGATATGGTATCAGCCAAGACTACTGTTTCTACTTCAATAGGTGGGGTTACTTATTCTGCTTCTGGAACAACTTCTACCACTGGTTTTTATGTAGGCGGTTTTGCAGATTTTTCAATTGCTGACAAATTAACCTTAGAGCCAGGAATTAATTATCATACGGCTTCAAAAGATGGTTACAAGTTTGATTTTTTGAGTGTTCCTGTAACATTTAAATATCAAGTTGCTGATAAAATTAATGTTTTAGCAGGTCCTGCTTTGTTTTATAATATGGATTCAGCAGCGCAAGACAAAACTACCTTTAATTTGGATCTAGGGGGTTCCTATGATATTACAGAGAATTTCTTTGTTGACCCTAGATATTCACTTGGTTTAACAGGAGATACTAAAGTAAGTCACATTCTAATAGGTGTAGGATATAGATTCTAATTTTAGACTGTTAAATAAAAAACCCCGCCATTGGCGGGGTTTTTTGTTTTATACACAAGGCAACTTGAAACAACTTGAAATCGTAAGGTGTATTAAATAATGATATTTTTACCCCCTAATTTTAAAATTTAAAAACATGAAAAAAATTATTTTATTTACTATTGCCTTTGTGGGCTTAGCATCATTGAATTCTTGTAAGTCAGTAGGTTACACTTACAGAACGGTTGACATTAACAAAGAGAATGTATTGGCACAGCAGGTTGTAGTGGATGTGAAGTTAGATGTTAAAAACAAAATCACTTGTACATCATCTAAAAGAAATTCGGTTGCTGAAGCTATGGATGAAGCCTATTACAAAGCACTTGTTGACAATAATATTGATGTTGTGGTAGATCCTATCTTTGAGGTGACTACTACAGATAAGATCTTATTCTTTGGAGGTAAAAGTGTTGCAAAATTAAGTGGATTTGGAGCACGTTATGAAAATGCAAGAAGTAAATTGGATGTCGTAAAGGAATTGAAGACAATTGATACTACCGATGTAAAGAAATTCGACATGCTTTACGGTAATCAAAATGGACAAAAATCTCAAACCACCAAACCTTCCATAGCAAAGAAAAAAAGATGGTGGCTTTGGGCAGCAATCGCTGGTGCTGCTTATGTTCTTTTTAAATAAGTTGCTGCTATGTTAAAAAGATGTCTAATTGCTTTACTAATAGTTATTGGGTTATCTTCTTGTAGTGTAACCAATCATACCTATAGAACGATACAGGTCAATAAAGAGCCTATTAATGTTGAGGATGTGGTTGTAGATGTTAAAGTAGATCTTACTAAGCCAATTAAGAGTACGTCTAGTAAACGCAATTCTGCTGATGAAGCTACTCAAGAAGCCTATTTTAAAGCTATTACGGAAAACAATATCGATCTCGTTGTAGATCCTGTTTTTGAAATTTCAACAACTGATAAGTTTTTATTTTTTGGTGGTAAGTATGTAGCTAAATTGACTGGTTATGCAGGATATTATAGTAATCCAAGAACTAAAAGAGAAGTCGTTAAGGAGTTACAAACTACGGCTATTAAGGAGGTTATATGTTTTGATAAATTTTATTTTCCAGACGCTACTGTGAAAGAAAAGAAATCAAGTTTGGCAGTTGCTCCTTCTCCTGCACCAGTAGGTAAAGTATTAAAGGCGGGTCCTCCCATAGAAGAGCCAGCAAAAGAGCCTTTTTCCTTATCTAAAAAGTTGTCATTATTTTTGTATAAATCCGAGAATAAATTTAATTCGGATTATACCAATAATGGTTATGCTGTTGGATCATGCTATGATTTAGATTTCAACAAAAAAATTGGTTTAAAGTTTGACGGTATTTATTCTGTTAACACTGACTTTGATCATTACATGCAATCGGTGTATCTCAAGTACACTTTATTTGACAAGTTTACTGCATTTGCAGGGGGTAGTGCGATTAGTTTTGTGGGTAAGGATAGTTCCTTGTTCAATTCATTTAGTTACGGCCTTTCTTATGGAGTTTCCTATACTATAGGCAAAAGATTAATAGTTGAATATAAATTATATGATTTTTCAAGTGTAAGTACAGATTTTGACGTTAGTTATAATTCTACACTTTTAGGTGTTGGATATAGATTCTAATCCTAAATAATTGTATTTTATAAACCACGCTTTTAGCGTGGTTTTTTTATAACTATACATTTCGTTTCTTTGTAATATGAATTGGAGTTCCTATATAAAAAGTTTTCAATCGTATCTTAAGATAGAGCGTGGTTTGTCAAAAAATACGGTAGCTAATTACACCTTTGATTTGGAAAGGCTATGTTTTTATTTGGAGGAGAATGGGATTACAGTTTCGCCCGAGAAAATTAGCGAAGAAACCATTCAACAGTTTGTTTACAGTGTTTCGAAAGAGGTCAATGCCCGTTCGCAAGCACGCATTATATCGGGCTTAAAGAGTTTTTTTACCTATTTGATCTTTGAAGATGTCCGTTTGGATAGTCCAATGGAATTGATAGAAGCACCCCGAATAGGTCGAAAATTGCCCGATACTTTATCCATTGAAGATATTGATCGGCTTATTGCAGCTATTGATTTGTCTACCTTGGAGGGTGAGCGCAATAGGGCTATGTTGGAAGTGCTTTATGGCTGTGGGTTACGGGTTTCAGAAATTGTGTCCTTAAAGATATCTGATTTGTTCTTTGACGAAGGTTTTATTAAAATTACTGGTAAAGGGAATAAGCAACGATTTGTTCCCATGGCAGCAGCTACGATAAAATATGTGCAATTGTATAAGAGCCAAATTAGAACACAAGTAAATATTGTTAAAGGGCATGAAGATACTTTGTTTTTAAATAGGAGAGGAAGACAGTTGACCAGGGCAATGGTCTTTACTATTATCAAAGATTTAGCTGTTAAAATTAATTTAGGAAAGAATATTAGTCCGCACACCCTAAGGCATTCTTTTGCGACGCATTTACTAGAGAATGGTGCTGATTTGCGTTCGATTCAGTTAATGCTTGGGCATGAGTCTATTACTACTACCGAAATATATGTTCATTTGGACCGAAAATATTTAACACAAATAGTAGCTAGATTTCATCCTAGAAAAAAGTAGAATTAGGTAATTTTAATTATTTTAGCAAAAGTTTAAAAAGAAGCATAACTCCAAATCTCTTTTAGAATGATGAAATTTAATGATGTTTATGTAGTTGATGATGATAAAATATTCCATTTTATTATTAAAAAACTATTGGCAAATAATAATATAGATGTTAGTCCGCATTTTTTCGAAAACGGATTATTAGCCTTAAATGGTATTATAAATAAATTGGATAACGGTGAGACGCCTCCCGATTTAATCCTACTAGATATTAATATGCCAGTCCTAGATGGATGGCAGTTTTTGGAAGAGTATAAGAAATTAAAGGATCGTTTGCAGAAAGATATTATCATCTACATTATCAGTTCCTCTGACAATACAGTGGATATCAACAGGGCAAATGATTTTAAAACGGAGATCAGTGATTATTATCTAAAGCCCGTCACTGTTGAAGCGATAAAAGCAATATTTAGTGTATAAAAAAAGCGACCATTGGGTCGCTTTTTTTATTTGGTAATCCCTTTTATTTTGCAATATTAACCGCTCTGGTTTCACGGATAACGGTAATTTTTACTTGTCCAGGATAGGTCATTTCTGTTTGAATTTTTTGAGATATCTCAAAAGAAAGGCTCGCTGCATTTTCATCGCTTACTTTTTCGCTTTCTACAATTACACGTAGTTCACGTCCGGCTTGAATAGCGTAGGCATTTTTCACACCATTGAATCCAAAGGCTATGTTTTCTAGATCTTTTAAACGTTGGATGTAAGAGTCTAAAACTTGACGTCTAGCTCCCGGTCTAGCACCCGAAATGGCATCACACACTTGGATGATTGGTGAAATTAAATATTTCATTTCAATTTCGTCGTGGTGCGCTCCAATAGCATTGCATACTTCTTCTTTTTCACCAAATTTCTCCGCCCATTGCATACCTAATAAAGCGTGTGGTAAATCACTTTCAGTATCGGGCACTTTACCAATATCGTGCAATAAACCGGCTCTTTTAGCTAGTTTAACATTCAATCCTAATTCGGCGGCCATGATTCCACAAAGCTTGGCTACCTCTCTCGAGTGTTGTAATAAGTTTTGGCCATAAGAAGAACGGTATTTCATTCTACCTACTACCTTGATTAATTCAGGGTGTAGTCCATGAATACCTAAGTCAATCACGGTACGTTTTCCAACTTCAATGATCTCGTCATCAATTTGTTTAGTAGTTTTGGCTACTACTTCTTCGATACGAGCAGGGTGGATTCGACCATCAGTTACCAATTTATGTAATGATAGACGAGCGATTTCTCTACGTACAGGATCAAAACAAGAAAGAATAATCGCTTCTGGAGTATCATCTACAATGATTTCAACACCAGTTGCAGCTTCTAATGCTCTAATGTTTCTTCCTTCACGTCCAATAATTCTACCTTTTACATCATCCGATTCGATGTTGAATACCGATACACAGTTTTCTACGGCTTCTTCGGTACCTACACGTTGGATGGTGCTTATGATTACTTTTTTGGCTTCTTGTTGTGCGGTAAGTTTAGCTTCTTCAATCGTGTCTTGTATATGAGACATTGCTTTAGTTTTAGCTTCAGCTTTTAAGCTTTCCACTAATTGTTCTTTGGCGTCTTCAGCTGAAAGTCCAGAGATTACTTCTAACTGTTCTACTTGACTTTTATGAAGTTTTTCAAGCTCATTTTGTTTCTTCTCAAGCAGTTCAACTTTCGAACTGTACTCTTGTGTTTTAGCTTCGTAATCGTCATTTACTTTTTTGGCTTTGGCTAATTCACTAGATACTTGTGATTCTTTATCACGTGTTCTTTTCTCTACTTCTGCTATTTTTTTGTCTTTGTTTAGAATCTCTTTTTCATGTTCTGATTTTAATTCTAAAAACTTTTCTTTGGCTTGAAGCAGTTTGTCTTTTTTAATATTTTCGGCTTCTACATTGGCATCTCTCAAGATCGAAGAGGCTTCTTTCTTGGCGTTTTTAATCATGTTAGAGACGTTATTCTTTTCTAGGTATTTAGCGATTCCAAATCCTCCGCCAATTCCAGCGATTAAAGCAATTATAATTAGTATAGTTCCCATTTTATTTGTTAGTGTTTATATATAAAAAAGCCTACATTAGGTGAATGCATAAACTCGTAAGGACAAGTTTTGAGCTAACTCGCTGTTCAAGTTTCCACGATAAAAGTGGCATGCTTTAGTAGCGACGATTTGCTCATTTTAATTTGTTAGTGTTGAGTTTACCAATTAAAATCTAATGTAGGCAGTGTTGTAATCTATGGTAAGAACGTTATTTTTTATCGAGATAATCGAATAATAAATCATTAATTTTCTTTAATCTTTCCAGTGTTTCTTTACTATCAGTGGAATTGTCAACTTGCTTTTGTTCTACCTGTGAGGCAAATTGCAAAGCACACATGGCTAATACATCTTGTTTGTCACGAACGGCATAGTTTTCTTCGAATTGCTTAATCATAGCATCAATTTTTTTGGAAGCACTTCTCAGTCCTTCTTCTTGAGAGAGCTCAACCGTTAGCGGGTATACTCTGTCTGCAATTGATAGTTTTATTTTAAGCTTTCCATCCATGTTTTAGTCTGATAACTGCGCGATACAGTAATCTATCTCTCTGATTAATGAATTTATTTTAAGCTTGGTATCTCTTTTATTTTCTTCACCGCCTAATAATGAATTGGTTATTTTGAGTGCTTCATTTTCTGATTTTAAGGCCTCAATTTGATTGGATTGAGTACTATTAATCAACGCAGCTTTTTCTAATTCAGCTTTCAATGCCATAGAATTGTTCTCTAAACCTTCTATTTTGTTAAAAAGTTTTTCAATTCTATTTTCAAGAGAATCAATTATTTCTGCAATTTCACTCATGAAATACTTTATTCATTACTTACTTTACAAAGTTAGGATTCTATTTTGTTTGCACAATAGTTTTCTCAATTATTTATTACTTTTTTAGTGGGGAATTATAATATTTTGTTTTTAAGTGGGTTACAAAATAAATAGGGCTTGTAAATTTTTACGCACTTTTAATTATCTTAGCCAAAACAATCCTAGATGCGCTATTTTTGGATATTATTTTTTGTTTCTTTTGGGGTAATAAGTCAAGAATTGTACCCTAAGGACTATTTTAGTCCTCCCTTGGATATTCCCTTGCAATTGGCAGGTAATTTTGGCGAATTGCGCTTCAATCACATACATTCTGGTTTTGATTTTAAGACTAAGCAAAAGGAAGGATATACTGTTTATGCAGCCGCTGATGGCTATGTCTCTCGTATTAAAATTTCGGAAGTTGGTTATGGAAAAGCGGTTTATATAACGCATCCAAATGGCTTCACAACGGTTTATGGTCATTTACAAGCGGGTGTCGGGGCCGTTGAAGCTTTAATTAAAAAAGAACAATATAAAGCGAAGTCCTATGAGATTGATGTGGCTTTTAAGCCAGAGGAACTATTGATTCAAAAAGGGGAAATAATTGGGTTGTCGGGCAATACAGGTGGTTCTGATGGACCGCATTTGCATTTTGAAATTAGAAACACGCTCTCTGAAAAAATAATCAACCCTCTATTTTTTGGTTTTGATGCTTTGTTACCCGATGATAAGCGGCCTTTAGTAACCGGTCTTGTGGTTTATCCTTTGGAAGATAACACCATCGTAAACCAGTCTAAAAGACCCATTACGTTAAGTTTGTCCTTGCAAGATGATGGATCCTATATTGCCGAAAAAATTATAGCCAATGGTAAAATAGGTATAGGGATTTCTACAACTGACTATGATAACGTCTCCTGGAATTCTAATGGGGTGTACAGCGTGCAATCGTATTTAAATGGACAATCGTTTTTTGGATACCAATTTGACACCTTTGCCTTTGATGAAACGCGCTACGTAAATGCGTTAATTGATTATGAACGGTATAAGAAATTAGGGCAACGAGTTCAAAAGTTGTTTATGCGAAATCCCTATCCTTTAAGTTTAATTCAGTCTGCAAAGGAAAACGGAATTATTGACGTGTCTCCCAACGTGACCCAAACGTATCGCATCGAGATTGCTGATTTTTTCGGAAATACCACGAAGGTTTTTATTCCGATACAGTATGGTATTCAAACAGCCAAAGTAGCCGAAATTCCTGCAACTTCTCCGTATTTATTGAGAGCAAAAAAGGAATCTATTTTTGCCCTAGACAATGTCACTGTTACCGTTCCACCCAATACGTTTTTAGATGATTTCTATATGAATTTTGAAGTCAAAAACGGCATTGCCAAAGTGCATGAAGATAAAGTCCCAGCTTTTTCTAATTTTTCGGTCTCTTTTGAAGATAGTTTGGCCACCGAGAAAGATCGAACGAAGATGTTTATTGGTTTGATGGAGGGGAAAAAAGTACGCTACTACAATACTAAACGCTATAAAAATGCGTTTACCATTTACACCAAAGTATTAGGTGATTATATGTTGCTTAAAGACGGTAGGCCTCCCAAGATTAAAATCGATAAAAAAGTAGGAGGGAAGTGGATTAGTACCATGGATGCCTTGCAGTTTACCATTTCTGATGAAGGTTCCGGAATCAAGAGCTATGAGGGTTATTTGAACGGTAATTGGATCTTGTTGGAATACGAACCCAAAACCAAAAAGCTAATCCACCATTTTTCAGACGGCATCGTGGCAGAAGGACAAAATGATTTAAAAGTGGTCATAATGGATAATGTTGGAAATTCTACTATCTTTGAAACACAATTTTTTAGAAGTCAAAAACCTTAAATATATAGTTTGAGAACACATAAATTCCTCTTTACACTCCTGTTTTTCACCCTTAGTATCGTTGCTTTTGCACAGAATCAAATGGCTAAAGTGGCCGGAGTAGTCCTCGATGAGAACAACAAGCCTGTAGAAAATGTTAATGTAAGTTACCAAACCAAGACCTCGACTACCGACGGTAATGGTTTTTATGAAATTATAGTGCCAGCCAATCAAAAAGTAGTATTGGTCTTTACACACGTTTCTTTAAAAAAAATCACCGCGACCCTAGAATTGAAGCCTAATGAGAATTATGAATTCCATGTGGTTATGAATGATAAGGCAGATCAATTGGGTGAAGTTATCGTGACCAATAATCGCAAACGAGTGCAAGGTATTACTTCCTTGTCACCAGAAACGATTAGAAGAAATACTAGTGCGATGCCAGGGGTGGAAAGTGTTTTAAAAACGTTTGCCGGAGTTAATGCGAATAATGAATTAAGTTCGGGCTATAATGTGCGGGGCGGAAATTATGATGAAAATTTAGTCTACGTGAATGAGATTGAAGTATACCGTCCGTTCTTAGTGCGCTCAGGACAACAAGAAGGATTGAGTTTTACCAATACCGATATGGTGCAAAATGTAGATTTTTCTGCCGGAGGATTTCAAGCCAAATATGGAGATAAATTGTCTTCGGTGTTGGATATTACCTATAGAAAACCTACTAAATATAGTGTTTCAGCCGAAGCCAGTTTCTTGGGTGGAAGTTTGACGGGAGAAGGTGTTTCTAAAAACAAAAAATGGTCGGCTATAACAGGAATTCGCTACAGAGACAATTCGCTTTTAGTGAACAGTCAGGAAACCTCGACCAATTACCATCCTACCTTTATGGATGTGCAGACTAATGTGAATTTTAGCCCTAATAAGAAATGGCAATTCAGTTTTTTAGGAAATGTTTCTCAGAATAAATACAAGTACCAGCCTTTGACACGTCAAACCAATTTCGGAACCATTGATGAACCTATAGCGCTTCAGATTTTCTATGAGGGTAGAGAGAATGATAAATACCAAACCCTGTTTGGCGCCTTCAAAACAACTTTTGCAGCCGACGAAAACAATACCTTTAAGCTAATTACCTCCGTATATCACACCCAAGAGCAAGAGTACTTTGATATTTTAGCTGCTTATTATTTAGGCGATGTAGATACCAATATTGGTTCGGAGACCCTCGGTCAGGTTACCTACAACCGCGGCGTTGGAGAGCAATTGAACCATGCCCGAAATGATTTAGATGCCCTTATTGTGAATGCCGAAATAAAAGGGGTACATCAAGTCAATCAAAAAAAGCAACAAATTGAATGGGGATTTAAATATACTCGTGAAAATATAAGAGACCGT
>CANFZC010000002.1 GCA_947451475.1 Flavobacteriaceae bacterium
GACATAAGGTTTTTTATTGGCTGGAATCGTAAATTCAGTCTCCTCCCCTGATTTCGTTTCGGATAAGAGTCCGGCAATTTCTTCTCTTAGAATAAGATTTAATTCGTCAGTGCCCAAGTATTTATCATTGGCTACGCGCTCTTCTATGCGGGTGATGATTTTCAAGGTCGTTTGAACTCCTACATCGGAAGATACAAGAACTTCTTCAAGGTTATCTAAAACTTCATCATCTACTTTTGATTTACCGGCAACTGCTTTGGTTAGTTTGGCAAAAAACGAAGATTTGGATTGCTCTAATCCTTTGTCTAAGGATTGTTTAGCCTCTTCGCTTATAATGGGGTCTTTTTTTTCGGAGGAAAATATTCTTTTGAAAAAACTCATTTTAAATTCGGGATTAAGGAATTAGGAATTAGGATTATACCTAATACTTAATATATAACGAGGACAAATATAAAAATAAAAAAGCTACTTTCTAGTGAAAGTAGCTTTGATATATAGAGTTTGTTGAATTATTTCTTGTTAAGGAAACTATCTACTTCTTCTGGAGTCATAATGCTTTCAACGAAAGTATATGCACCTGTTTTAGGAGATTTAACCATCTTGATTGCTTTGGTTAATCTTTTAGAAGAAGTTTGTAACGTTGCAACGGTCTTTTTTGCCATGATTCAAATGTTATTTAGATTTATAAAAATCTCTAATTATTTAATCTCTTTATGAACAGTCATTCTCTTTAAGATTGGATTAAATTTCTTAATCTCTAATCTATCTGGAGTGTTCTTTTTGTTTTTGTTTGTGATGTAACGAGAAGTACCAGGTAGCCCTGTTCCTTTGTGCTCAGTACACTCTAAAATAACTTGTATTCTATTACCTTTCTTTGCCATCTTACTTTATTTTTTACTGGAATAGATTATTTAATAAATCCTTCAACTCTTGCTTTTTTCAAAACAGCAGCCAATCCATTTTTATTGATTGTTTTAATTGTAGACGCAGCTACTCTTAGCGTAATCCATCTGTCTTCTTCAGCAAGATAGAAACGTTTTTTAACTAAGTTAACAGAAAATTTTCTCTTAGTTTTGTTCATAGCGTGAGAAACGTTATTTCCTACCATCGCTCTTTTACCTGTAAGGTCACAAACTCTTGACATTATGCTTTTCTTTTATCGTTATTCAATTCGAGGGTGCAAACTTAAGCAAAATTTATTGTAGTAACAAAAAAATTATCGCAGATTTTTTAAAATTTCTTTACGCAAAATTTCCAAAGCTTTATTTGCTGTTCTATCTATCACTTTTTCACGGGGTTGACCAAAATTAAAACCCTCAACTATTACTTCCCCATTTGGCTTAGCCAAGGCAATAAACACCTCCCCTATTCCTGAATCCCCTATTTCTTTTCCAGGACCAGCATTTCCGGTGGTTGCTATTGCATAATCTGTCTTCATTATTCTTTGCACACCGAGAGCCATTTGGGTTGCCACTTCAGCACTTACCACACCGTAATTTCTAATCATATCAACGTGCAATCCTAGGACATCTACCTTGACATTCTCTGCGTAGCTCACAACGCTTCCTTTGAAATAATTTGAAGCTCCTGGAATGGAAGTTAACAGCTGTGCAATTTTGCCACCTGTACAACTTTCAGCTGTTGAAACGGTTTGTTGTTGACTAAAGAGAAGTTTACCGACTTCGTTTTCGATGGTTTCCCCTTCATCAAAACCCACAATTATATCATGAATTATTTTGGTTAATGATGTAACATTTTCTTCGATTGCATTTTCTAAAACTTCTTTTATGAGGCCCCTTGCTGTTAATCGCAATCGAACTCTTCCGGGATTGGGTAAATAGGCCAATTTAATGAATGCTGGTAAATTATTCTCCCAATCTTCAATGCGCTCAGCAATACGACTCTCTCCTTGACCATAGGTCAGTATCGTCTTATGCATGATGAAAGGCCTATTGTATTCTTTTACTACTTTGGGAATGATCACATTATCCACTATATCCTTCATTTCATAGGGCACACCTGGTAAAGAAATATAGACGGTGTTTTCCTTTTTCATCCACATACCCGGAGCTGTTCCCAAGGTATTGAAAAGGACTTGGCATTTCGAAGGTACCAGCGCTTGATCTTTGTTTAACTGCGTAATAGGGCGTTTATAAAACCCCTCGATTATTTCGGTCACATGCTTTAAGACGGCTTCATTGACCACTAAATAATCTTCAAAATAGTCACAAAATGTTTTTTTGGTTATATCGTCTTTAGTGGGGCCTAGGCCTCCTGTTATCACGACCAGATCAACTTTATTTTGCAGTAAAGAAAAGGTGTCTAAAATGTGCTTTTTATCATCTGATATGGAGAGCATTTCGTGCGTTTGTACCCCAATCTTATCTAAAGCATTGGCAATATAGCTCGAGTTGGTATCTACAATTTGACCGATTAGAATTTCGTCACCAATAGTAACAATAGCTGCTTTCATTTTAATAAAGTTGGCACTACTGAATTTTGGATATGCAAGATTACAGACCGATAACTATATGATTCAAACACTTTTTTGATAGTGACAGCTATAACCTGAGTTCAATTACAGTAGTTGAATTGAAGTAAACGTTTGAAGTAAATATAAATAAAACAAGGAACTATCTGTACCGACAATTCCTTGTTTCACATATTGTACTACTAAATTTCGAAATCTTTTTTAATTTCTTTTACTGCCTTTTCTACTTGGCTTTGAATGCTTTGAAAAGTATCCACTATTTCTTTGCGTTTACCTTCTCTTTTGGTCCACGCTTCGACCTGAAGAATTTCTTCAAAGGCCACACTCATTCCTAATAAATCCAATGTTGGTTTTATTTTATGAGCATAAGAATAGGCTAGTTTATAATCTTTAGTTTTAATTCCTAGGTCAATTTGTTCCATGTCTAGAGGGACTTCTGTAACAAATAAAGTGATGATTTGCATAACAAATTCAGGGTCATTATCTGAAAGTGCATATACTTTAGCGAGGTTGTAGTTTATTGCCATTATTTAATTTGTAATCTTAATACTTTTTTATTTTCTATAAAACCTTCTAACACATCGCCAGGTTTAACTTTGGCAACGCCTTCGGGTGTTCCCGTATATATAATGTCGCCTTTTTTAAGTGTGAAAAATTGAGATACATAAGCGATAATTTCATCAATTTTCCAGAGCATGTGACTGGTATTTCCTTTTTGAACGGTTTCTCCTTTGTTGGTCAACTCAAAAGTAATATTTTCAACCGAAACAAAATCATTTTTCGGAAGAAATTCACCAATTATCGCTGAACCGTCAAAAGCTTTTGCTTTTTCCCAAGGTAGGCCTTTTTCTTTTAATTTATTTTGAATATCACGGGCCGTAAAATCAATTCCTAGTCCTATTTCATCATAATATTTATGAGCGAATTTGGCATCAATATATTTTCCTACTTTATTTATTTTGACTAAGATTTCAACTTCGTGATGAATTTCGTCACTGAACTCCGGTATCACGAAAGGTGTTTTGCTTGGTAATATAGCAGTGTCTGGCTTCATGAAAATAACGGGTTCCTCTGGACGCTCGTTATTGAGTTCTGTTATGTGATTAACATAATTTCTTCCGATGCAAATGATTTTCATAGAAATAGAAACAATTTGTACTTTACTAACCCTACTTAATTGAATTTATTATTCAGTTTTCTTAGTTTTAGACCGGTTAATACTTTCTTGGTGTATAAGGGAAATTCAGCGTTTTGAATCCAACCAAAATACCCAGGTTCTTTATCTAAAACTTCGTCTACCAATACTCCTTTATGTTTGCCAAAAGTAAAAATCTCTTGACCTTCGGCATTAAGAGCGATAAAACCTGCGAAGTCAACCGATTTTTTACGGGTAGTGAATTCAGAAAGCGTTTTCATATCGTTTTCTAAATCCGCATAACGATCAAGTTGTGCTTTAAGTATTTCATAGGTTGCCATGGTATCGGCTTCGGCACTGTGCGCATTTTCTAAACTTTCATTACAATAAAATTTATAGGCTGCGCTGAGTGTTCGTTCTTCTTTTTTATGAAAGATGGTTTGCACATCTACAGACACACGATTTTTCATATCAAAATCAACTTCTGCTCGCAACAATTCTTCTGCTAACAGCGGGATATCAAATCGGTCGGAATTAAAGCCTGCTAAATCCGAGTCTTTAATCATATTGTGTACCTGTCCCGCCAACTCTTTAAAAGTAGGTTCATTGGCTACCTTTTCATTGGTAATACCATGCACCGCTGTTGACTGAGGAGGAATTGGAATTGTAGGGTTGACAAGCCACGTTTTGCTTTCCTTATTTCCGTTAGGGAAGACTTTAAAAATCGATATTTCGACAATTCTATCTTTAGCCACTTCAATGCCAGTGGTTTCCAAATCAAAAAAGCAAATAGGTCGGTTGAGTTTTAATTCCATGATATACTGTTAGCCGACAAATATAAAATATTGCGATTACCGTTAATCGATAATTACAAAAGTTTTATGATTTTTTTTAAACAAAAAACCCTTTCCGTATAGGAAAGGGTTGATTTATAATTCTTTGTAATTAATACTCTCTATTCGCATCGAATGCTTCTAGATATTCGGCAACTCGTTTTACAAAGCTTCCTCCTAGGGCACCGTCTACTACTCTATGGTCATAACTGTGGGACAAGAACATTTTTTGACGGATACCTATGAAGTCGCCTTCAGGTGTTTCTATTACTGCAGGCACTTTTCTAATGGCTCCTAAGGCTAGGATTCCTACCTGCGGTTGGTTGATGATAGGCGTTCCAAAAACCGACCCAAAAGTCCCAACATTAGTCACAGTGTACGTTCCGCCTTGGGTATCGTCTGGTTTTAATTTACCGGCTTTAGCACGGTTTCCTAAATCGTTTACCGCTTTGGCCATACCTACTAAGTTTAATTGGTCGGCATTCTTAATTACGGGTACAATTAGGTTTCCATTAGGTAGGGCTGCTGCCATACCTAGGTTAATATTTTTGCGTTTGATGATGAATTCACCATCCACTGAAATGTTCATTCCGGGGAAGTCTTTTAATGCTTTGGCCACTGCTTCCATGAAGATTGGGGTAAAGGTTAGTTTTTCACCTTCGCGTTTTTCGAAGGCATTCTTAACACGGTCTCTCCATTTAACGATGTTGGTTACATCCACTTCGATAAACGATTGCACGTGAGCAGAAGTTTGAACGGATGCTACCATATAACCCGAAATCAGTTTACGCATTCGGTCCATTTCCACAATCTCATCTCCGCCGTTAACGGATACTGGTACTGATTGAGCAGCAACAGGAGCCGTTGGAGCCGGTTTAGCCACTGCAACTGGAGATGCAACCACGGGTTGGTTTCCTCTATTTTTAATGTAATTTAGAATATCTTCTTTGGTAACTCTTCCGTCTTTACCAGAACCTGTTATGCTTTCTAATTCAGCTATTGAAATCCCTTCAGCTGTTGCAATGTTTTTCACTAAAGGAGAGAAGAATTTGTCTGATGCTTTAAAATCGGCTGGTGAGGCAGTATCAACAGCTACTTCAACGGTCTTAGCTACTTCAGCTGCCGGTGCAGCAACTTCTTGCACTGCAGGAGCTGCAGCAACACTACCTCCTTCTGTTTCAATAACAGCAATAGTTTGACCCACTTTTACCACATCATTAACCTGAAATAGTATTTCGGTTAGCACACCCGAAACTTCACTAGGCACTTCGCTATCTACTTTATCAGTAGCAATTTCCAAAACGGCTTCATCGGCATTAATTGCATCCCCAACGTTTTTTAACCAATTCGTAATGGTTGCTTCTGCAACACTCTCACCCATTTTAGGTAATTTCAATTCAAACTTTGCCATATGTGTAAACTAAAGTTGTGTTTTTCTATTTCGTTTGCAAAATTAATAAAAGAAAAAGCGATTTACGTGTTTTTCTATAAATTAATTACTTCGCCTCGATCGTTACTACTATTACTTCCTACTATAAAATCACTTGCCGTTGGTAACACTTTAAACGTAAACGAGTTGTTGTTATTTTGTTCTAAAAAAGCAATTATTTCTTTATATGAAATTACATTGGCATCCAAAATTATCTCGGTCAAACTGCCTTTCGAAATCGATTGCGAAAATACTATTTTTCCGTTTTCTAAAGGTATTCTACTTATCTTTTTTTGGAGTCTCAGAAGCAACTTTTCCTTTAAAGGTTCGCTATCAGAGATTAAAATGTAATTCTCAGGCGTTTGCTTTGGCACTGGTTTACCTTGCATTCTTTTAATAAAAGAGAATAAAACAATACCTGTTTTCATGAAAAAAGAAAAGAAAAATGACCCTCTAAAATGCTTTTTATAAAAGAATGTCATAGCTTCTTGAAAACGTCTCATGTACGTCCCATCTTTAACCGTACTTTCCCCTTTGTAGTGTATAACAGTAGTTCCTGGGAAGTAATAATTCGACTTACCTTTCTGTAGCGCCCTATAGCTCAAATCAATATCATCAGAATACATGAAACAATTTTCATCAAACCCACCCATATCATTATACAATTCCCGTTTCATTATCATAAAAGCCCCAACCAGTATTTCTACTTCACCCGTTTCATTTTCGTTCAAAGATTGAGCGTAATATTTATTAAACAAGGTTATGTTTGGAAACCATTTATACAAACTAAAGATTTTGGTGAACGCCACCCAAGGTGTTGGGATACTACGTTTGCTTTCGGGCAGAAAGGCACCGGTCCCGTCTATTAGTTTGCATCCAACAATACCCAAATTATTTCGCTTTTGGGCGAATGCCAAAACTTTTTCAAAGGTATCTTCGGCAACCACAGTATCTGGATTTAAAATACAAATATATTCCCCTTTCGCCTGTGCAACGCCTATGTTATTCCCCTTGGGAAATCCCACATTATCTTTATTTTGAATTAGCTTGATATTAGGAAAATACGATTGCATCATAGCACAACTATCGTCTGAAGAATTGTTATCGACAACAATAATTTCGGCCTCCAAGTTTTGAATGGCTTTTTGAACGCTTGCCACACACAACTCTAAAAAGTAGCGCACATTATAATTAAGGATGATGACCGATAGTTGCATGGGACAAATATACTAGATTGTTGGATTTCTAGACGGCTAGATTTTTAGATTTTAAAAGCATCAGTATAACAAACATTGTTTTGTGCCTGGCAATGACTTACTTTTGCACAAAATTATTACTTGTGAATTACCTTTCAGTAGAAAACATATCAAAATCCTTTGGCGAAAGAACCTTGTTTGAAAACATTTCTTTCGGCATCAATAAGGACCAAAAAATTGCCTTCATTGCCAAAAATGGTTCTGGAAAAACCTGTATCATGAACATCATTAATGGTGAAGACGAACCCGATACGGGACAGGTAGTGTTGCGTAAAGGGATTAAAATGGCTTTTCTATCTCAGAAAAACAATCTACAAGAAGAATTGACCATTGAGGAGAGTATTTTTGCTTCAGACAATCAAATCTTGCATATTATTGAACAGTATGAAAAAGCATTGGAAAATCCAGAAGATGAGGAGAAATACCAGTTGGCTTTTGATGAAATGGACCGTCATAATGCTTGGGATTTTGAAACCCAGTTCAAACAAATATTGTCAAAACTTAAACTCGACGATTTAAAACTTAAAGTAAAATCACTATCAGGAGGACAAAAGAAACGTTTGTCTTTGGCTATTATTCTTATCAATCGACCTGATTTACTGATTTTAGATGAGCCTACCAATCACTTAGATTTAGAGATGATTGAATGGTTGGAAAGTTATTTTGCCAAAGAAAACATTACTTTATTCATGGTTACCCACGACCGTTTTTTCTTGGAACGCGTTTGTAACGAAATCATCGAATTGGATAATGGGAAATTATACCAATACAAAGGTAATTATTCGTACTATCTACAAAAGAAGGAAGAGCGAATAGCCATGGAGAATTCAAGTATTGACAAAGCCCAAAACTTATTTGTAAAAGAATTGGCTTGGATGCGACGTCAACCTAAAGCGAGAACTACAAAATCTAAATCACGCCAAGATGACTTTTATGTAATTAAAGAGAAAGCAGAAAGCCGTCGAAAAGAGAATGTAGTAGAACTCGAAATAAACATGGAGCGTATGGGCAGCAAGATTATTGAGTTGCACAAACTTTTCAAAAAGTTCAAAGACAAAACTATATTAGACAACTTTAGCTATGATTTTCAGCGTGGTGAACGAATTGGAATCATTGGTAAAAATGGAACTGGGAAATCAACTTTTCTTAACATCCTTACTAAAACTATGGTTCCCGATGCGGGAAAAGTAGTGATTGGCGACACTATAAAGGTGGGATATTATACTCAAAGTGGTATTAATCCAAAACCAGGACAGAAAGTTATAGAAATCATTAAGGAGCATGGCGAGTACATTCCGTTAACCAAGGGCAAGATTATATCGGCTTCACAGCTCTTAGAACGCTTTTTATTTGATGCCAAAAAACAATATGATTTTGTTGAGAAACTAAGCGGTGGCGAATTAAAACGATTGTATTTATGTACGGTACTGATACAAAATCCTAATTTTTTGATTCTGGATGAGCCCACTAATGACTTAGATATTGTCACCTTGAATGTTTTAGAAAGCTTCTTATTGGATTATCCAGGGTGTTTATTAGTGGTTTCTCACGACCGATACTTTATGGATAAGATTGTGGATCACTTGTTCATCTTTAGAGGTGAAGGTCAAATTGAAGATTTCCCAGGAAACTATTCTGATTTTAGAGCCTATGAAGATTCAGCTGAACCTAAGAACCTATCGAATGTAAGTACCGAAAAAGTGAATTGGAAGCAAAACAACCCTACTACTTCGGGATTAAATTTCAATGAGCAAAAAGAGTTTAACAAAATAGAGCGGGAAATCAAAGATTTGGAATACGAGAAAAAGCAAATTGAAAATTTGTTTTCGGAAGGTAAGGTTGCGGATGCCGATATCACAACGAAAGCTAACGAACTGCAATCCATCATTAAAAAGCTGGAAGAAAAAGAAGAACGTTGGTTTGAATTAAGTTCTAAAATGGAATAAATTATTTCACAGCCATTCACAGAGAAAAAGAATGAGATTCACAGAGAAAAAACTGTTAATCATTGTCTAAAAAAGACCTATGTTTCATATCATAAGAACCTATTTAAAGTTTATTTACGCTTCCAAAAACGAACATGGGGTGCACTCCCCTTTTGTGTTTAGTTTGGTTACGAAATGTTTTTATGATCAAAAAAACTATCCTGCTTATTCGATTTTAAAAAAGTACAGGAATGTTCTTTTACAAAACAAAAACACGATTGAAGTAACCGACTTTGGTGCCGGTTCTCGAGTCTTTAAAAGCAATACAAGGTCCATTGCTAAAATTGCCAAAACTGCTGGTATTAGACCCAAAAGAGCTGCCTTACTCTATAGAATTGTCAACTATTTTCAATCGGAAAGCATTTTGGAGATAGGAACTTCGTTGGGTTTGGCCACTTCTGCCCTATCCTTAGGAAATGAAAAAGCGACAATAACCACATTAGAAGGTTGTCCGAATACCCTAGCTGTTGCTAAAAAACAATTTGAAAATTTTGGCTTAAACAACATCAAACCAGTTGCTTCTGAATTTTCTAATTTTTTTGAAACTCAAATCGAAAATTACAATTGGAACCTTATTTACTTTGATGGAAATCATTCAAAGAAAGCTACGTTGGACTATTTTGAATTACTATTGCCAACTATCTCCAACGAAACTGTTTGGATTTTTGATGATATTCATTGGAGTGAAGAAATGGAAGATGCATGGGAAGTGATAAAGAATCACCCTAGTGTAACGGTTACGATTGACACATTTCAATGGGGTTTAGTCTTTTTTAGGAACGAACAGCCAAAAGAACATTTTGTAATTAGAACCTAAAAAAAAATGGTAACCATCCCTGATTACCATTCTCCGAATTAACAAACCAATTCAAAAATTATTCTTTAGCTTCTTCATTTTCTCTTGCTTTTGCTCCTATACGATTAACTTTAAACATTGGAGCGAACTTAAATTTAATTGAGGCTATCTTCATATTATCACTTGAAGACAGACCTTCTTTTTCTACTGTATTTTTTCTGCTATCTAATGCTTCATAAATTAACTTCACCTCATCATAATCTTCTCTCGAGAAACTCCCTTTATTCGCTTTGTATGAATCAAATAATTTTTGATAAGTATCTAATATATTGTCTTTATTCACCCATCCGAAATTCATGTCATCGCCTATTTTATCTACACCGAATAGTAAATTTCTAAGTTTTTGATTTGGATTTATTTTTTTTGGAGCTTTGGCTAATTCAACTGAAGATTTAATAACTCCATAACGAGTATTTATAGAGTCAACACGAGCTTGATTTTTGGCTTTTATATCGTCACCTAATTTAGCTACAGCTTCATTTGATTCTTTTGTTTTACGATCGAAATCACTTGAAATCTTATCCCAATTTGTTTCGGCGTCAGCTGTTTTTACATCTTCTAGCGAATCAATATAAGTTTGCAACGCTGCAATCTTCATATCGGCAGCTTCCTTCTCTTTATTTTTACACGATAGTACTGAAATTAATAATAAACTTACTATACCATATTGAACTATTCCCTTTTTCATTTTTACTGTTTTAATGTTGATGTAAAATTACTTCGAGGATGTATGCTACACTTTATACAATTATTGCAATTTGTTGTATAATTCATTGAATCAAAATAAACGCAGGGTTGTAACATATTCGTTATATTTACTACTTATTTAGTAAATTCAAATCATCCACAACAATGGCAAACCCATTAATTAACATAAGTAATCTTAAACGAGATTTTCAATTAGGAAGTGAAACTATATATGTATTAAAAGGTATCGATCTACAAATCAATAAAGGAGAGTATGTTGCCCTTATGGGACCTTCAGGATCTGGTAAATCAACCTTAATGAATCTTTTGGGTTGTTTAGATACGGCCACCTCCGGAACCTATATTTTAAATGGAAAAGACGTAAGTCAAATGCATGATGATGATTTGGCTGAAATCAGAAATAAAGAAATAGGGTTTGTATTTCAAACTTTTAATCTTTTACCTAGGACCACTGCATTAGACAATGTGGCCTTACCGATGATCTACGCAGGCCACTCAAAAGCAGAACGTAACGAGCGTGCTACTGAAGTATTAGCTCAGGTTAACTTAGCAGACCGTATGGATCATCAACCCAACCAACTTTCGGGAGGGCAACGCCAACGTGTCGCAATTGCTCGTGCTTTAGTGAATAAACCTTCTATCATCTTGGCCGATGAACCTACTGGAAACCTTGATAGTAAAACCTCAGTAGAAATAATGGGACTTTTCAATGAAATCCATAATAATGGCAATACCGTAATTTTGGTTACTCATGAGGAAGATATTGCTAAATATGCTCATCGGATAATTCGATTGCGTGATGGCATGATTGAAAGTGACACTCCTAATCCAAATCATTTATAATAATACCCGGGCATTTTCAACATGAGATTCGTAGAGTTGGCAACCTCAAAAAAAGACTGTAACTTAGCCCCAAAGTCACACAGCAACGTAATAAAAAATGAAAGTCTATACTAAAACTGGAGATACTGGTACTACCGCACTTTTTGGAGGTACCCGAGTACCAAAACACCATATTCGCATCGAAAGTTATGGTACAATTGACGAACTCAATTCTCATATAGGATTGATAAGGGACCAAGACATCAATAGCCTATATAAACAAGTATTAATTGAGATTCAAGATCGTTTGTTCACTGCAGGAGCGATTTTAGCCACACCTCCCGAAAACGAAATTCTCAAAAACGGACAACCGCGATTAACCATCAACCGTATCTCGGAAGAGGACATCCTTTATCTTGAGAGTGAAATCGATCTTATGGATAAATCATTGCCCCCTATGACACATTTTGTTTTACCGGGTGGCCATACCACTGTGTCATATTGTCACATCGCACGCTGTGTTTGCCGCAGAGCCGAGCGTTTATCAGTACATTTACATGAATTAGAGCCTACTGACGAGCAAGTAATAAAGTACTTAAACCGACTTTCTGACTATCTTTTTGTCTTGGCACGAAAGTTGTCTTTTGACCTGCAAGCGGATGAAGTAAAATGGATTCCCCGGAAGTAATTTTTATTAAATTCCGATAGTAAAATTCCAAATTCCAATGATTTAAAATCAACTCCTTGTGATTCGGAATTTCTGATTGTAATTATTTAAAAAAAACACGTTCTTAAACTTACTTAAAAATAAATCAAAAAAAACTTGACTTTTTCAGTATTAAATTTATTTTTGCATAAACTAAAATCGACAGAAGATGTATTGGACATTAGAATTAGCATCCTATTTAAGTGATGCGCCTTGGCCAGCTACCAAAGATGAACTTATCGACTATGCTATAAGAACAGGAGCTCCGCTAGAAGTAGTAGAGAACTTGCAATCCATAGAAGACGAAGGGGAAATTTATGAATCAATGGAAGAGATTTGGCCCGATTATCCAACTGACGAGGATTACCTTTGGAACGAGGATGAATATTAAAAAAATAAACAAACACAACAGAAAAAAGTCCATTTCGGGCTTTTTTTTTGTTTAAATTTGCACACCTTTTTACAACATAAAAATACAAACCCATTATGAGTTTCATAAATAGTATTATCAAAGCTTTTGTAGGCGACAAATCACAAAAAGACGTCAAAGCCACACAGCCTTACATTACCAAAATAAAAGCTTTAGAACCTGTATTAGCAGCCCTTTCTCATGACGAATTAAGAGCAAAAACAGCTGAATTTAAAGAAAAAATAAAACATGCTCGTGCTAAACAAGATGCCGAAATTGAAGCAAAAAAAGTACAAGCTGAAAACACAGCGGATATTGATCAACGTGAAGACATATACAATGCTATTGATGCCTTAGAAAAAGAGGCCTATGAAATCTCTGAAAAGGTATTGATGGATATACTTCCTGAAGCCTTTGCAGTAGTAAAAGAAACTGCACGTCGTTTCAAAGAAAACACCTCAATAACCGTTACTGCTTCTCCTAAAGACAGAGAGCTATCAGCCACTAAATCCTATATTAGTCTTGAAGGAGACCAAGCACATTGGGCCAATTCATGGAATGCTGCAGGGAAGGAAATTACTTGGGATATGATTCATTATGATGTCCAGTTGATTGGTGGTATTGTATTGCATGAAGGTAAAATTTCAGAGATGCAAACTGGAGAAGGTAAAACTTTAGTAGCGACCTTGCCTTTGTACTTAAATGCATTGACTGGAAACGGAGTACATTTAGTAACTGTAAATGACTATTTAGCGAAACGAGATAGCACATGGAAAGCTCCTTTATTTGAATTCCATGGTATTACTGTCGACTGTATTGACAATCACTCTCCGAATTCAGATGCACGAAGAAAAGCATATGAAGCGGACATCACTTATGGAACTAATAACGAATTTGGTTTTGATTATCTGCGTGATAACATGGCTCATTCGCCAGAAGATTTAGTACAACGAAAACACAACTATGCTATTGTTGATGAGGTGGATTCGGTATTAATTGACGACGCTCGAACTCCATTGATTATTTCGGGACCAGTTCCCGATGGTGACCGACATGAATTCAATGAATTAAAGCCAAAAATAGAAAACCTTTACAACTTACAACGTCAATTAGCCAACGGATTCTTGACTGAATCTAAACGATTATTTAAAGAAGGCAACAATAAAGAAGCTGGATTTCAATTATTAAGAGCTTACCGAGCGTTGCCAAAGAACAAAGCTTTAATTAAATTTTTAAGTGAAGAAGGGGTAAAACAATTACTTCAAAAAACTGAAAATGAATACATGGCTGATAACAACCGTAAAATGCCAGAAGTTGATGAAGCTTTATATTTTGTTATTGAAGAAAAAAATAACCAAGTGGAACTTTCAGATCATGGAATCCAATATCTTTCTAAAGACACGGATGCCAACTTCTTTGTTTTACCCGATATTGGAACGGAAATAGCCAATATTGAAAAGCAAAACTTAGATAAAGACAAAGAAGCTGAAGCCAAGGAGCGCTTGTTCCAAGATTTTGGAATCAAATCAGAAAGAATCCATACACTTACCCAACTTTTGAAAGCCTATACCTTGTTTGAAAAAGACGTGGAATACGTAATCATGGATAACAAAATATTGATTGTTGATGAGCAAACCGGTCGTATTATGGATGGCCGACGTTACTCTGATGGATTGCACCAAGCTATTGAGGCCAAAGAACAAGTGACCATTGAAGCGGCTACACAAACTTTTGCGACCATTACGCTCCAAAATTACTTCCGTATGTATAGTAAATTGGCTGGTATGACTGGAACAGCTGTTACTGAAGCGGGGGAACTTTGGGAGATTTACAAATTAGATGTTGTGGAGATACCGACTAATAGAGGTATGGCACGTCAAGATAAAGAAGACTTGATTTACCGTTCAGTACGTGAAAAATTCAATGCTGTTATTGAGGATGTAACGCAATTATCACAATCTGGTAGACCAGTCTTAATTGGTACCACATCAGTAGAGATATCAGAATTATTAAGTCGAATGTTAAAGATTCGTGGTGTTGCCCACAATGTATTGAACGCTAAAATGCATAAACAGGAAGCGCAAATTGTAGAAGAGGCAGGTAAGTCGGGGGTAGTAACTATTGCTACTAATATGGCAGGTCGTGGAACCGATATTAAATTATCCCCTGAAGTAAAAGCAGCCGGAGGATTAGCGATCATTGGTACAGAGCGTCATGATTCACGTCGTGTAGACCGCCAGTTGCGTGGTCGTGCAGGTCGTCAAGGAGATCCTGGAAGTTCACAGTTTTATGTTTCTTTGGAGGATAACTTGATGCGATTATTTGGTTCTGAACGAGTAGCCAAAATAATGGACCGTATGGGATTGAAAGAAGGAGAAGTGATTCAACATTCCATGATGACCAAGTCAATTGAGCGTGCGCAGAAAAAAGTAGAGGAAAATAACTTTGGTACTCGTAAACGTTTGTTAGAATATGATGACGTAATGAATGCCCAAAGAGAAGTAGTATACAAACGTCGTCGTCATGCCCTACATGGAGAACGTTTAAAACTGGATATTGCCAATATGATGTATGATACTTGCGAATTAATTGTAAGTGAAAACAAGGGTGCCAATGACTTTAAAAACTTTGAGTTTGAATTGATACGTTTCTTTGCTATTGTATCACCAATCACCCAAAGTGAATTTGAAAAATCTTCAGAAATGGAGATTACAGGAAAAGTATATAAAGCTGCTTTGGCCTATTATACCGAAAAAACAGAAAGAAGTGCTCGTGAAGCCTTCCCAATTATAGCTGATGTGTATCAAAAAGAAGGCAATAAATTTGAGCGCATCATTGTACCATTTTCAGATGGTATCAAATCATTGAACGTGGTCACTGACTTGAAGAAAGCTTTTGATTCTAATGGAACGCAATTGGTAGCCGATTTTGAGAAAAACATCACTTTGGCAATCGTAGATGAAGCTTGGAAAAAACATTTACGTAAAATGGACGAATTAAAACAATCGGTTCAATTAGCGGTTCACGAACAAAAAGACCCTTTATTAATTTACAAATTGGAAGCCTTTAACTTGTTCCGTTCTATGTTGGACGGTGTGAACAAAGAAGTGATTTCATTCTTGTTTAAAGGAGATTTACCTCAACAAAACCAAAACATACAAGAAGCGCGTGAAGTTCGCCAAAAAGAAAACTATATCGAACGTAAAGACGAAGTATTAAATTCTGATGAATTAGCAGCGCGTAACCGAGAAGCAGGACAAACACAACAGCGCCCTGCCGTTACAGAAACAATTGTAAGAGATGCCCCGAAAATTAATCGCAACGATAATGTAACCATAAAGCACGTGATGAGCGGAAAAACGGAAGCTATGAAATACAAAAAAGCAGAAAGTATGATTGCATCAGGCGAATGGGTTATAGTGAATGAATAGTCGCTAAATAAATTCATCCAATTAAAGCAAGAATCCCAGCAGTGAAAACTGCTGGGATTCTTTTTAAATTCAAATAGTATCTATATGTTTGTGATATACTTATATTTAAAATAATGAAATTAAAATTCTTATCTCTTTTACTATTAGTCACGTGGATTTCTAATTGTCAAACTAGTAAATTCAGTGTTGAAGCAGCTTATCCATTACCTATTGACAACAATTTTGTGGGTAAAAATTTCAAAGGCATGGTTGATTTGGGTCTGAAATACAGAATTAAAAACCTTCAGGTAATCAATATAGGACTTTCTTTAAATAGCTCAATGTATAAAGCGAGTGCTACCGAATATTTCTTCCCGAATGATGAGAATGTGCATTATAACACCGCTCTGTATTTAGTGCAACCCAGAGCTTTCGGGGAGTTAAATTTAAAAAAAATGGTTAAACTACATCCTTCTATAGGCGTTGGATATTCCTTTTTATTAACCTATACTACTTTTGATTCTCAAAGTCATATTGCCGACTATAAAACAAATCAAAGTGGATTAGATGTTAATTTGGGCGTTGCATATGACATCTTAAGTAAATTATACCTATTCACCTATTTTGACTATATTGTACTGACAAAGGTAGACCGTGGCGTTCCAAAAACGGCTTATAATACCAATATCAATTTATTAAAATTCGGAATAGGATTAAGATTGTAAATCAATTATCTAAATAAAATGGCCCCCAAAGGTAAAAACATGGGGGATTTTTATATTTGACTTAATGTACTGGTATATGAAAATAAAATTCTTTCTTTCCTTATTTATAATAACAACCTCATTGGGATTTGCACAAAACAGCATGCAGCTGATGTCGGGTATCAAAAAACTATATACGGCTAATTTTGAAATGGATTTTGAAACGATTGTATCGCTTTCCTATCCAAGAATGGTGGACCTTATAGGAAAAGACAAGCTTACAGCTGAATTGGATAATTGCTTCCAAAATGAAGAATACCGGTATCGATACCAATTGGAAATGGTACCTTTTATTACACATCAAACACAAAAAATAGGTACACAAACGTTTTGTATTATCAGTTGTCGTAATCCGGTACGTTATTTCTTTGAGAAAAAATTATCAAAAGAAGAGGTGGTAATCAAAACCGCTTGGCTTGAACAATTAAACCAGAGCAAAGACGTAACCTTTGAACCCAAACGCAATAGTTTTAATGTACGAAAAACAACTACTTTTTTGGCCGTAATGGATGATACCACTGCTGGACATTGGAAGTTTATTAATCTTGATGATTTACATCAAGTTGCTGCAATTCAGTTATTATTTGATGAAAACACTAAAAAACAATTAGGGTTACCTAAATAGTAATTACCTTTACTTATCTCATCAATAAATAACCTTAAAAAATACTAACCATGGCTAAAGGAAAAGACGTGCAAAAATCGGTTAAGAAGGAACCCCTGAAGACCGCGAAAGAAAAAAAAGAAGAAAAACGAGTTAAGAAACAAACTCCCAAAAGAGATTAAAGTCGACAAAAAAACCATCAAATTCAATCTGATGGTTTTTTTGTTTTGTTCAAACACACTAAATCTTACGACAAATGGTCGGGAAAAATCTTTCCTGGGTTTAAGATATTGTTAGGATCAAATACCCTTTTGATGCTTTCCATTAATTCTAAATGTATCTTGGAAAAAGCTATATCCATAAAATTCTTTTGTACATAGCCAATTCCGTGTTCTCCAGATAAAGTCCCCTTCAGGGAAACTGTTAGTTCAAATATTTCACGGATGCCAACAGGAACTTGCGTTTGCCAATTATCATCGGTCATATCTCCTTTGATGATATTTACGTGTAAATTACCATCTCCGGCGTGGCCGTAACAAACTGATTTAAAACCATATTTACCTCCTATTCTTTTGATACCACTTAATAATTCGGGGAGCATATATCGTGGTACTACGGTATCTTCTTCTTTGTAGATTGAGTTCGATTTTACTGCCTCTGCTACTGAGCGTCTCATTTTCCATAAGGCATTTTTTTGGTCTTCGGTATCGGCGAATAATACTTCGTCTATTTCGAATTGTTCTACTACTGATAGTATTTTTTCGGCTTCTAGCATTAAAACTTCTGGGTAATTCCCATCCACTTCAATTAGCAGATGCGCTTGATGTTCGGGTTTAATTGTGACACTAATTCCTTCGACGAAACGAAGCGTCCAATCGATTGCATCACGCTCCATAAATTCAATGGCACTTGGAACTACACCAGCTCTAAAAATGGCAGACACTGCTTCGCAAGCTTCATTCGCTTTATAAAACGGGACTAACATCAACACGTTATGAGAATTTTTGGGTAATAATTTAAGTACGGCTTTAGTGATGACACCCAAAGTCCCTTCACTTCCAACCATCAATTGCGTTAAGTTATAGCCCGTAGAATTTTTCAATGTGTTAGCCCCAGTCCAAATGATTTCCCCATTGGGCAAAACCACTTCGAGATTAAGCACATAATCTTTGGTCACCCCATACTTCAAAGCCCTTGCACCACCTGCATTTTCTGCTATATTCCCCCCGATCCAACAACTTCCCATACTACTTGGGTCAACGGGATAAAACAATCCTTTTTCAGCTACTGCTTCTCTTAATATCTGATTTATAACTGCAGGTTCCACAGTTACTTGTAAATTTTGCTCGTCAATTTCGATGATCTTATCTAAGCGTTCCATTGACAAACCGATTCCTTCATAAATACACAAAGCGCCACCGCTCAAACCAGTTCTAGCACCAATGGGAGTAGTTGGTATTTTATAATCATTGGCAAGCTTTAAAATAGCTGCTATTTCTGTCGGATTTGCGGGTTTTACAACGACATTGGGTGGAAACAGATAATCTTCTGTTTCGTCGTGCCCGTAGTGGTTACGTGTTTCAACATCAGCAAAAAGATAAGCTTCGCCTACAATATTGGTTAGCTTTTGAAGTATTTCGGGATTGAGTGGCATGAGTTTAAAATTGAGAAGTAAATGTAAATTATTTCACAGAGATACACAAAGAAGCCTCAGAGATTCACAGCTTTATTTTTTCTTCAGATTGGGTAAAAAGTAACAAATGATCCCAATTAAAGGGAGGAACGAACACACTTGATAAACATATTGGATGGATGTAAAGTCGGCTAACTTTCCTAAAAAGGCAGATCCTAAAGCACCCATACCAAAGGCAAATCCATAAAACAATCCTGAAATCATCCCTAGCTTTTTGGGAAGTAATTCTTGAGCATACACTAAAATAGCGGGGAAAGCCGAGGAAATTATGATTCCGATGATGACCATCAATACATCAGTCCAAAACAAATTCACATAGGGCAATAACAAGGCAAAAGGAGCTGCTCCGAAAACAGATAACCAAATAACGTATTTACGCCCGATTTTATCACCCAATGGGCCACCTAATATAGTTCCAGCTGCATAGGCCAATAAGTAAATGAACATATGGACTTGGGCTTCTTTTATGGAAAGATGAAACTTATCCATCACATAAAAAGTATAATAGGTTGACAAACATGCGGAATAGAAGAATTTAGAAAAAATAACGATTAACAGTATGGTAATAGCCCATTTTACATTACTCTTGGTTAACCGTTGAAAATCGGCAAAAACAACTTTCTTATGTTTCCTAAGCATTAAGTGGTCTCGATACCAAAAGGCAATTTTACTAATAATTGCTAGTCCGATAGCCGCTGCAATAACAAACCATAGTAAATATTTTTGACTATTGGGTGCTACTATAAGCGCGACAAGAAGTGGCGCTAATGCTGTTCCGAAATTCCCTCCTACTTGAAAAATAGCTTGTGCTAGCCCTCTTTTTCCTCCCGATGCCATATTAGAAATCCTAGCTGATTCAGGATGAAAAATGGAAGAACCTGTTCCAATAAGCATTACGGATAACAAAATCCAATAGAAGTTATTTGCAAAAGCAATAGAAATTATTCCAGCCATAGAAAATAGCATTCCATAAATTTGAGAAAAAGGTTTTGGGTATTTATCCGTATAGTACCCTACAAAAGGTTGGAAAAGCGATGCGGTCAATTGAAAGGCAAAAGTGATAAGACCTATTTGAGAGAAGGAAAGATGGTAGTTTTGTTTTAAGATAGGATATACTGAAGGAATGATCGCTTGTATCAAATCATTCAACAAATGAGCAAAACTGATGGAAAACAAGATTGAATACACCGTTTTTTGTACTAAACCGTTGTTCTTTACTGCAGGGCTAACAATCGTCTCCATTTAAAAGGTTTTTAATATAAAATACCAAAAGGCTATAGCGATAAAAGATAGCCGAATTAAAAAGTATACCTTCATGCTACTAAACTTTTATTTTGAACCATAACTAAAAGCTAAAATTGCATCTATAATTATGGATAACCTGCTTGACTCTACCATTGAATCACTTAATGAAAGTCTGATTTTAGTATAAATCGGCACTATTTTACCAACTGATGCCTACTATCAAACAAAGTAAAAATAATACAATGTCATCCTTCCAAAATGAGACCATTTGACTGCAAAGGAAAGGCAAAAAAGAGAAAAACACTAATTTGAGATTAGAAAGGTTTCACAAAAATTGGCGCTATTCATTTTTAGTGAGACTATTTATTTACTAAATTTACCCAAACGATATCTGCTTTGAGCCAAAAATCTTCAAACAAAAGTGCTTTACATGAAAAGGATGGTATTCCTCCACCGGAGCCCATCAGTGTAACGTCACTATCATACATCTTGAGTCAACGTAAATTGCAGCCTAGTGCGCAAGAACTGATTGATGGTATATTGGCAGGAGATAAAGTAGCCCTAAGTAGAGCCATTACTTTAGTTGAAAGTACCAATCCCAGTCATTTAGTTAAAGCCAATGAAATCATTTCGGCTTGTTTACCCCATGCCAATCAATCGATACGCATAGGGATTACAGGAGTTCCAGGGGTTGGAAAAAGTACGTTTATTGAAGCCTTTGGTTGTTATTTAACTGGAATTGGCAAAAAGGTGGCCGTGTTAGCTGTTGATCCTAGTAGTACGCTTTCGCATGGAAGTATATTGGGAGACAAAACCCGTATGGAAGAGTTGGTTAAAGAAGAGAATGCCTATATCCGCCCCAGTGCATCAGGGGAAACGCTGGGTGGTGTAGCCCGAAAAACAAGAGAAACCATCATCCTATGTGAAGCTGCAGGATTTGACACCATTATTATTGAGACCGTTGGAGTTGGACAAAGTGAAACAGCGGTACATAGCATGGTCGATTTCTTTTTACTGTTAAAAATTTCGGGTGCTGGTGATGAATTGCAAGGCATTAAACGAGGCATTATGGAAATGGCCGATGCTATAGTCATCAACAAAGCCGATGGAGACAACATCAACAAGGCAAAACTTGCTAAAACTGAATTTGGCCGAGCCTTGCATTTATTTCCTGCTAAAGGTTCGGGTTGGACACCAACGGTAGCTACCTGCAGTGCGATTAGTAAAACGGGGATTGAAGAAGTGTGGAACACGGTAACGCAATACATGCAACTCGTTCAAACCAATAATTACTTTCAAGAAAAACGCCAAGAACAAAATTTGTATTGGATGTTGGAAACCATTAACGAACAGTTAAAACAAAACTTTTTCCTGCATCCTGAAATCCTGCCACTTCTTGAGACAACACAAGCAGCGGTATTGAGTAACATTCTCTCTCCTTTTGCTGCTGCTCAAAAACTACTAGAGCAGTACTATAAAAAGTAAAACTAAGGTACTTGTCATCGCCAAGCTGCCTCATAGTAGACTTCGCAGTGCAACTAAGAAAAAACAAAGTGCTGCTGTAACCTCAATTGAGCTTTCAATAAAACAAATCTAGAATAGGTTTATTCAGAACGACTGGGCATAAAAAAATCTCGAGAGGTGAGCTCGAGATTTTTCTTTAACTAACTTTCAATTATAAGGTCCAATTTTATTGTTACTGACCTAAAAGAAAACAAACTGTTATTTCTTATATTGTTGTCCTAAAAGTCGGTGGTCAAACTACCGACTTTAGGAAGCAACTCAAATAAACCACAATATTTATTTATTTTACATCAAGTGATATCGCAACTGGTGAATTAGTCTAACGCATTGTTCTTAAAAAAACAATAAACTTAATCACTAAACAAATTTGAGTTATTTTTTCGAAGATAAGTATGGGTTAAAAACTATTTTTAACCTGTTTGAAAAACCTAAAAAATACCGTTGTTAAACGGATCTAAATAGGGTTGTCTGGCGGTAATTATTTTCTATAGGTTAGAGTTACTTTGTATTTTAAATAGTATTTTTATAAGGTTATTTCTGTCAACTACTCATTTTTGATGGAATAAATAGATTTAGATGATTTTAAACGACCCTTTTTTTATAGGAATTTGTTTTTTTACCATAGGATTTTTGTCCTTAGTGGGATTTACGAGCACCTATTTGATGTACTTTTTTAAGGCACAGACGTACCGTTATTATAGTTTATACATCTTAACTCTAATACTCTTTATCATCAGTGTATATATGAAGGATACTGGTGATTTCCCTTTATTTTCTCATCGAAGAAATGTTATGCAATTGGTAGTGGATGGCATGCAGATGTTGAGCGCCCTATTATTTTGCTCCTTTATTTATCATGCTATGGTGTTACATGACCCGAAATACCAAAAGCTAAAGAACATTTACAACACTTATATCGTTTTAACGGGAATCTATTTTGTCATCATGTTTATTTTCCCAGATTTTGTGCGGAAAAGTTTTTTATTTTTTACGGTATCTAGGGTTGTGGTTTACTTTATTGCCTTCTTCTTTTACTACCAAATGATTATTAATTTAAAGACGGTATTCTTCCGGTATCTGTTTTTCGCCACGACCTTTCTTTTTGTCGCAGGGCTAATGGCATTATGGGATTCAATCGTTAATGCCAAAACAAGTATTTATACTGGGTTTCACTATTTGTGTTTTGGTTATTTCTTTGAGAACGCCTGTTTTATAGGTGCGTTTATCTATAAATATTTTATTGTAGATAAGGAAAAACAAGAAGTAGAACACCGTCACAAAGTACAATTATTTACTACTAAGTTAGAAATGCAACAGCAGACGATGGATTATATTGGTAAAGAAATTCATGACAACATTGGGCAGAAACTCACGTTGGCTAGTCTATACACCCAGTTACTCGAACACGATTCAGAAAGTGTCGAAGGAAAAGACAAAATCGAAAATGTTAGTCTTCTCATTAACCAGTCTTTGTCTGAAATGAGAGAACTATCTAAATCGCTAACAGACAATTCAATTGAAGATAATATTATTTGCAAATTAATTGAAGAAGAATGTGAACGCGTTAGAAAGTTAAATTTGATTGCGGTGAAATTTAACTGTACTAACAAAAACATTGCCTTAGACTATCAAACCAAAGCGGTTTTGATTCGTATTACGCAGGAGTTTTTTCAAAACAGTTTTAAACATTCTGAATGTAAAAACGTAATTTTACAATTGCAGGCCAATACTAAAGCGGTAGAACTCGAGTTGGTTGACGATGGCAAAGGATTTGACACCTCTACCAATTACACCAAGGGTATAGGACTAAAAAACATGAAAAAAAGAGTAGAAATGTTAGAGGGCACATTACTCATTGAAAGTAACCTGAATATGGGAACGAAGATTACCGTACGCATACCATTAAAATGAAAAAAACAATTGCTATAGTTGATGACCATACTCTTATTGCGCAAGCTTTGAAGGGGATTATTTCTACTTTCGAAAACTTCGAAGTTGTTTTTGAGTGTGAAAATGGAAGAGAGCTCATTCAAAAAATCAAAACCTTGAATACCTATCCCAACATCGTAATGCTTGACATTAGTATGCCGGAAATGAATGGCTTTGAAACAGCCTTATGGTTGAAAGAAAACCACCCTGAAATTAGCATTATGGCCCTTAGCATGCAAAATGATGAACAAAGTGTCATTAAGATGATACGCAATGGTGCTAAGAGTTATTTGTTAAAAAACACCCATCCTAGAGATTTAGAAATTGCCTTAAATAAATTGGTTTCGGAAGGTTATTATTATCCTGAATGGGCCTCCAAAATTATATTTGCAAATATTAACGGTACGGCTAGTAGTTCTATTTCGAAACTTACCGAAAGGGAAAAAGAGTTTTTAAAATACACCATTACCGAAATGAACTATAAGGAAATAGCAGAATTAATGTGTTGTAGTCCGCGAACCATTGAGAGTTATCGAGACAACTTATTTGAAAAATTAAACCTTAAAACTAGGGTAGGATTAGCGGTATATGCCATGAAAAATGGTTTCACTTAATAGACCGGTTTAGCAAACCACATCCCATAGTGTTGACAGGATATAGCACTATACTTTCTAAGAAGAAGACAGTGGTTATTCCTCGTAGCCTTCCATTTCTTTATCATAGAATTCCCCAGCTAATGTAATCAAGTGTTCCATTTCTGATTCTAATTCCGTTTCATCTTCTCCTTCTAAGTCTTCAAGAAATTCTACTTCATCGTCTTTTAGGTTGATGATGAAACGAGGGAAGTCAAGATGAATAATAAATATATCCTCTGGGAATTCAGAATTGTCTGCTAGCACAAATTTTGGTAATTGCATAGTAAAAGGGTATTATGTGTTTTGTTTAAGTAATTTTTTAGTCAGGTAATGGAAGCGAAGATACAAAAATAGGGCTGCAGCGGTTAAACCTGCTAACAAACCTATCCAAACTCCGGTTGCTTTTAGTTCAGTATATTCGCCCAAATATAAGGAAATGGGAAATCCGACAACCCAATAGGCCACAAAAGTAATGTACATGGGGATTTTAACATCTTGTAAACCCCGCAGTGCTCCAAGAACCACCACTTGAATGCCGTCAGAGATTTGAAAAACAGCCGCTACCAAAAGTAACTTGGCTGCGATGGCAATCACTTCTTTATTGTCTAGTAATTGCGCTTGATTCTCCATATTTAAAAACAAATAGGGCAATATTTGGTGTAAGAGTACGAACATCAAAGCGAAGACAATTTCGATACAAATAGCCAATAAAAATATGGAACGCGCCACAATAATTAATTGTTTGTAATCCCCCATTCCTTTTTGGTTGCTTATTCTAATCATGGATACAACACTAAGACCCATGGCAAACATAAACGTCATAGAGGCCAAACTCAAGGCTATTTGATTGGCGGCCTGACTTGTTTTACCGATGTTACCGCAAAGCCAAATAGCAGCGGTAAACAATACCACTTCGAATAGCATTTGCATGGCAGAGGGCAGTCCGAGGTTTATAATCTTTTTTAACATAGCCGTTTTGATTTCATCAAAGCTAAAATTTTGAAAATATTTCTTTAAAGACTCTTTTCTAGACAAAATGATGTGCATGAAAATCACCATGGCGAGACGTGAAATAACAGTTCCCAATCCGGCTCCAAGAATGCCCATTTTGGGAAAGAACCCTACCCCATAGATCAAGCAATAATTAATGATTACATGAACAATGTTGGCCAAAACAATAGCATACATTGAGATTTTAGTCATGGAAAGTCCGTCAGCAAATTGCTTATACCCTTGGTATATAATGAGTGGTACTAATGAAAAAGCTACCCAATCAAGGTATGGTTTGGCTAGCGTAATTACTTCCTCGGGTTGGTGTAATAACTCCATAACGGGTTTTGCCAGCACTACTAAGCCAAACAACAGGAAACCTAGTATGGTACATAAAAACAATCCATGATGAAAAGCAGCGCGAATTTTGCCTGTATCTTTTTCAGCATCTGCTTCGGCTACTATAGGAGTAATAGCTGTTGAAAATCCGATTCCCAAAGACATTGCCACAAAAATTAAGCTGTTGCCGAGCGAAACGGCAGCCAACTCGGTACTACCAAGTTTACCCACCATTATATTATCTACAATACCGATAAGTGTATGCCCTAGCATGCCCAGTATGACGGGATAAGCCAATTGCATATTGTATCGAAATTCTTTGGTGTATAGGGCTAAATTCATCGCTTTTTTTGAGTGGGCAAAGATACTAGGTTTTATGGAATCCTTAGAAATTAAATAAGATTCCTCGAGATTACTATTTATATTTGTAGGTATGGAAAAAATAGCGCTACATCCTTTTTGTGAAATTGAGGGAATAGGTGCCGCTTCGGGCATCGTTTATCATCGCAATTCATTGTATATCATTTCAGATAACAGCACCTATCTCTATGAATATAAACTACTGGAAAAGCAGTTAGAGCGCATTAAACTTATGGGCGACAGCGAGGAAAATTTAGCTAAAAAAGACAAAGCCGATTTTGAATCGGTTACTTTATATAACAATAAGCTCTACATTCATGGTTCTGGGTCAACTGATAAGCGGCAGATACGAGTAAAATATGATTTGGATACGTTGGAGACTCAAAAAAAAGATGTTTCCAAACGTTATCATAAACTTAGTAAAAGTATAGGTTTGGCCTTAAACGAATTGAATATAGAAGGATGTATCATTGATACTGAATCTTATTATTACTTTCAAAGAGGCAATGGCACTCAAGGACAAAATGGAATCTTTAAGTATACTAGGCACAGCAAAGAAGTGGTGTTTACGTCAGTGGTTTTGCCAAAAGTTAAAGGCATTGAAGCGACCTTTACCGATGCCATCGCGGTTGATGACGATGTTTATTTTTTGGCCGCTTGTGAAGACACCACCTCAACCTATACTGATGGGGAAATATACGGCACCTTTTTAGGTTGTATGGAACGGAAAACCAATACCGTTCGATTTACCCATTTACTTTCGGACACCCATAAATTTGAAGGATTGGCATTATATCAAAAATCAGATAATGTATTGGAGTTCTTTCTATGTGAAGACAATGATACTGAAGGTAATGTTTCCACTATTTATATTGCAAGAGTTTCGGTTTAATAAAAATCTTTTATTAATTCTAAAACATTGCCTAAATAAACTTAAATTTGAAACTAACTAACTAAAAACCTTTTCATTATGATTAAAAAATTACTACTTACTTTATTGATACTTGCCTTTCATTTTAGCTATTCACAAGACAATTATCTTGATTTTGATGGCGTAAATGATGCGGTTACTGTGACGGGGTCTGAAAACATACTGGCTAATAGCAGCAGTATTACCATGTCTTGCAAAGTTTTCCCAAGAAGGATCTCCAGTGGATTTCCCAATTTCAATGGCTTTATGGGTTATCGAAATGAAACCAATTTTGATTTTTACTTAATTCAACTTTCTAGCACCGACATGGAAGCCCGTTTTAGAAATTCAAGTGGAACGGCATTTACTATTACCTATACTGGATTAACTTTAAATGAATGGACTCAATTCTTTTTGGTCTATAATGGTACTGACGGAACGCTTAAATTATACGCTGGTGATACCGAAGTTGAATCTGTTTCTGCATCAGGTTCTGTTCCTGCCAGCAGTACCGGAGCACTGAAGTTAGGATTAATAACCTTCCAATCCTTTAACTGGTACCACGATGGAAAAATAGACGAGGCTAGTTTATGGAATAAAGCACTTTCTCCAAGTGAAATTAGTACGATTGTAAGCAATGGTGGTGAAATCTCTAACCCTTTAGGAGAAGCGAACCTTAAGCTGTATTACAAGTTTAACCAAGGCATACCTTATGGAAATAATACCACGGAAACTACCGTAAATGATGAGCTTGAAGTCTACAACGGAACCGCAGTAAATTTTACCTTAACGGGAAACAGTTCGAATTGGGGAAGTGACACTTTAAGTACGGCGCAATTCCAAACCCCTTCAATGGCAGTATATCCGAATCCGGCTGCCGATTTCATTACCCTTTCGGGAGTAACAGCGCCACTGCCAGTTCAATTTTTTGATGTGTCGGGACGTAACGTTTTCACTACTCTTGTTGTTGATCAAATGTCTAAACTGGATATCAGTCAATTACAAACGGGAATTTATTTTATCCAAGTCGGCACCAATGTCAAGATGAAATTTATTAAAAAATAAAAATACTAACCCATCACTAGTAAATAAAGGCATGAGGTGAACTTGTGCCTTTCTTTTTTTAAAGGGTCGGAACATTTATTTTGTGTGCTTTCCAACCTTTTTGGCTAATTAGTCCTCTCTATATATAAACACCATTATAGTGATTAACGAACAACTCATAACGGCCTGTAAAAAAATGCAACGCGATGCGCAACGGCAAGTCTATGAATACATGGCACCGAAGCTTTACCGCACTTGTAAGCGGTATTTGAAAAAGGAGGAAGAGATTGAAGAAATATTGGCCGATACCTTTTATACGGTATTTACCAAAATAGGACAATTAAAAGAAATGGGGGCCTTTGAAGCTTGGGCACGTAAAATAGCTGTAAACCATTGCCTGCATCAGTTGAAACGCAACATTAACTTCAATTTGTACCTGGAAGACACCCAGCTACATCCTTTTACTGAAGGCGTCCAAGAATCGGCTTTGGCTGAAGAAGATCTATTGAACCTATTGAAGCATTTACCGGAGGGATGTAAAACCATATTCAATTTATTTGTCATTGAAGGGTATGGACATAAAGAAATAGCGGTAATGCTTAGCATTTCTGAAGGGACTTCAAAATCACAATTGAACGTGGCTAAAACAAAATTAAAAGAATTAGTTAACGTATTGTATTATCAACAAGCAAAACAATCATGAAAGATCAAGATACCTTATATAACCAAATAAAAGAGGCCGTTGATCATGCCGAATCACCTGGTTTTGATGCTATGGAAAAGGTATGGCAACGCGTCGAAGAAAAACTTGAGGCTAAAACCCTGAAAAAGGAAAATAATCTCTGGAAGAAGATTGCTGTAGCCGCTTCACTCTTATTATTTATTACTTTGGGCTATCATTTTTTTGATACCAATAGCACCCCTATTCCTTCTAAAGAAACCGTAACCCAAATCGACAGTTTGCAAAAATCTTTGGACGGTAAGAAGGGGCTCGCGGAAGCAGATACCGCACATCCTGCCATTAAAAAAGACGCCGCAGCCTTATTGCAAAAGCAATTAACACCTAGAAATCAAATGACCTATCAAGCGGTAACAAGGAACGCTTTGGCCACAGACACTACTGGTTATCGTTTATCTATTCCGCAATTGGAATCGAGTACTTTAGGGTACACTGCTAGTGATAAAGTAGTTGCCAATTGGTCTGAAGCTAAGAAAGACACGAAAGACGAAGTGGCCAAAGGGGTTGAAGTATTCATTGATAATGACACGCGAGTTTCTAGTACCAAAAAGGAGTCACCGCTGGTTGTTATTGATGATAAAGCGACCAATTTACAAAGTCTAGAACATCTCACTACTGAAACGATAGATTCTTTGGAAATTCTAAATGATCCAATTTATATCATTAATGGAATATATTATACTGAGAAGGAACTATTTGGACCAAATCCGACGAGTCCTTATACCCCATTAGACCAACAAGATATTGAAACCATTTCTATATTGAAAGATGAAAAAGCCGTAGCGCTTTATGGTGAAAAAGGAAAAAAGGGAGTGGTTATCATCCACACGAAAGAGGGTAAACCAAAAGCTAAAAGCACCACTAAACCCTATTTAGACAAAAGCAAATGGACCCATTAGCACCCTTATGCACTATACGACAGAAGTCGCTTACCTACATGCTGTTACTGAAAAACCAAACTCACGGAGGTACCTAATTGGGGTTGGCTTTCAATCGCTATTTTAGCCTTGATTTTTTCGGCAAGGTTTTGCACTAATTGCATGCCCATGCCCATGCCTATTTCATTATTTGTGCCGTGCGTTGAGGCATAATTATGGTTTAAAATCGCCTGTACTTTATTGGAGGTCATCCCGACACCATTATCGGTAACTGTAAGGGTATTGTTTAGAAAACTTACTGTTATTTTACCATTGGAAGGGGTGAATTTTACAGCATTTGAAATAATATTACGGACAATGATAGTGACTATTTCTGCATCTGAAAACAAAGTCGTATGCTCGTCAATAGCAACCTCAACGGTTATGTTTTTATCTGAATAAGCATTTTTATACACTACAAAAAGCGCTTCGATTGTCGCTTTTACATCGATACTTTTAGAATTAACTTGAATTGCATTAAAATTAGATTTTGACCACACTAAGGTAGTTTCTAACATTTCTAAAACTTGCGTAGACTGACGGTTTATTTTTTTAATAAAGGGCGTAAAATCATCTTGCGACATATTGTGTTCCAATGCCACCGCTGAAATATTGGTTAGATTGGAAATAGGAGCTCTTAAATCATGTCCTAACACCGATAACATTCGGTCGTTGTTGCTATTGATGTTCTTTAGTTCCTCTTGTAATTGGATTTCTTTATCAATATCAACAAAAGCCACAACATGTAAACTATCAAGCACAGAAGCTTTTATTTCATACCATTTTTTAGAACCATTTTTGCAGGTCACTTGGGATTTCTTTTTAACAAAAACTTTCCCCTCTTGCTTGGAATTAATTTCCTCTTCATCCCAATCACTGATCACGGTATCTCGATAGGATTCTACTGGGTAGGCGTGCTCGTACCACGCTTGTAAAGTGGGTATTTCTTGCAAGGTATATCCAATTTCATCTTTGAACTTTTCATTTAAAAAAGTATTTAAATGGACGCCATTGATCACTTCAGCGATGATGAAGGGGTAGGGAAGAAAATCGGCTACATGGTGAAGGTCAAATCTTGAAATCTTGTGCTTGCTCATACAATCAAATTAACTATTCAAAGGACATTAAGATTCAGACAATTTAGTTATTATTTCTCTATTTCTTTTAAACTTAACATTTTTTTGTATTCCAAGAAGCCTTTTATGTCTTCAAAATGTTCTTTGACGCGTTTGTGTCCGAATTCGAAAACTTTTTCGGCTAAACCGTCTAAGAAATCACGATCGTGGGACACTAAAATCAGAGTACCATCGAAATCCTTTAGTGCATCTTTGATGATGTCTTTGGTTTTCATATCGAGGTGATTGGTCGGCTCATCGAGGATTAAAACATTTACTGGCTCTAAAAGTAATTTTATCATGGCTAAGCGGGTTCTTTCTCCACCCGAAAGCACTTTTACTTTCTTTTGAACATCATCCCCACCGAACATAAAAGCCCCAAGGAGGTCCTTTATTTTGGTTCGAATATCTCCAACGGCTATTCTGTCAATCGTTTCAAAAACAGAAATCTCACCATCTAATAAAGCCGCTTGATTTTGGGCAAAATAGCCAATTTGGACGTTATGCCCTACTTCTAGTTTGCCTTCATACTCGATTTCTTTCATCATGGCCTTAATCATGGTGGATTTACCTTCCCCATTCTTTCCGACGAAGGCTACTTTTTGCCCTCTTTCGATTACCATATTGGCATCTTTAAACACGATATGGTCCCCGTAGGCTTTTGATAAATGTTCGACTACTATAGGATATTGACCGCTTCTTGGCGAAGGAGGGAATTTAAGCCTTAGTGCAGAATTATCTACTTCATCTACCTCTACCAATTCAAGCTTTTCTAACATCTTGACGCGGGATTGTACCTGTAGCGTCTTAGAGTAGGTCCCTTTGAAGCGTTCGATGAATTCCATGTTTTCGGCAATCATTTTTTGCTGTTCCTCATAGGCCTTTTGTTGGTGCGCTCGACGGTCTTTTCGCAGTTCGAGGTAATGCGAATATTTGGCCTTGTAATCGTATATTCTGCCCATGGTCACTTCGATGGTACGATTGGTAATATTATCTACGAATGCTCTATCGTGGGAGATTACCATTACGGCTTTGGCTTGATTGATTAAGAAATCCTCTAACCATTGAATACTTTCCATATCCAGGTGGTTAGTCGGCTCATCTAGTAAAATCAAATCGGGTTGTTTTAAAAGGATTTTAGCTAGTTCGATTCTCATGCGCCATCCTCCCGAGAATTCCTTGGTAGGGCGATTAAAATCTTCTCTTTCGAAGCCAAGTCCTTTTAGAACTTTTTCCACTTCGGCTTCATAGTTGACTTCTTCAATGGAATAGTATTTCTCGCTTACTTCCGATACTCGTTCGATTAACTTCATATAGTCATCGCTTTCATAATCGGTGCGAATAGTAAGCTGTTCGTTGATTTCATCCATTTCGGCTTTCATTTGGAACACTTCTGCAAAGGCTTTGGAGGTTTCCTCCATTACGGTGCAGTCATCAGCGGTTAATAAGTGCTGAGGCAAGTAGGCAATGACGGCTTCTTTTGGGGCAGAGATGTTTCCACGAGAAGGTTTATTTTGACCTGCAACAATCTTTAAAAGGGTGGATTTACCGGCACCATTTTTACCCATTAAGGCAATTTTATCCGTTTCGTTGATGGCAAAGGTTACTTCGCTAAATAGTGTGGTGCCGCCAAATTCAACGGCTATATCGTTTACAGTTATCATACTATATCTAGTTTTTTTTGAAGCGGCAAAGATAGTTTAATTTGAAGATGTTCCAATTTGAAGATTTGAAGATTTAACAGTAGGGAAGTTTAATTAAGAAAAGAAAGCTTGTTAATTATCTTTATTTTTGTGGTTTAATAAATGTACAATCTAGTAAAGACTGACAATTACAGCCTATGCCTCCAATAGAAGCAAAGTTTAAAAAAAGTTATCATACCCTTAAAAACAACTACTTAAAGCGGGTTCGCTTAGCGACCTCTTTATTTTTCTTTGGAATGGGTTTTAGTTTTGCTAGCTGGGCCAGTAGGATTCCGGATATTAAATCGATGTTGCATTTGAGTGAGGCTTCCTTAGGAACACTCTTGTTTGCGTTACCGCTGGGCCAATTAGTAGCGATGCCTTTTTCGGGTAAATTGGTGACCCGTTATGGGAGTCGGCTAACGAGTTTTATCTGTTTATTGTTGTATGCTGGGTGTTTGCCTTTAATCGGATGGGCAACCGTCCAATGGCAGTTAGCTTTAGGATTATTTCTATTTGGATTAACGGGGAATGTATGTAACATAGCGGTGAACACCCAAGGTGTTTATACCCAACAATTATTTGATAAACCCATCATGGGATCGTTTCATGGTTCGTGGAGTTTGGCAGGTTTCTTTGGCGCCCTAGTAGGCTTGGTTTTTATCGGTTTTAAGTTGAGTCCGTTTCACCATTTTATGGTTGCTTTTTCCTTTGTGGTTTTACTTATTCTGACTAATGCAAAGTATATCATTAAAACCAAGGCAAAAGCATCGGCACATAAAGATCATTATTCCTTTTTCAAGAATCCCGATAAACCCTTGTTGCTACTGGGGGTAATTTGTTTTTTTGGGATGAGTAGTGAGGGCATCATGTTTGATTGGAGTGGTGTTTATTTTAAAGAGATTATTAAGGCGCCAGGTGCTTTGGTTGCTTTGGGGTATACTACCTTTATGATTAGTATGGCATTGGGGCGCTTTTTGAGTGATTTTTTGGTAGCGCGTTATGGAACACGGAAGGTTTTATTATTGAGTGGTTTGATAATCTCATTTGGATTGTATAGTGCGGTATTGTTTCCCTATCTAGTTCCTTGTATGGTCGCTTTTATGTTGGTTGGTTTTGGTGTTTCTAATGTGGTTCCCATTATCTTTAATGCTGCAGGCAACCATTCAAAGGTACCTACAGGAATTGCATTGACGGTAGTGAGCAGTATCAGTTTTCTTGGTTTTTTGATTGGTCCCCCTTTAATTGGTTATATGGCGGAAGTTACAAGTTTGCGCTATTCCTTTGCTTTTATTGGGCTGTTTGGGGTGGTTATTAGTATACTAGTTAGTCGGTTAAAACTATTTACCTAGACCTTGCTCCCTTACAATATAGCTACTCCTTCGAAAATACATTAGCGTACTTCTAACGCTACTTTCGCTTTATGCTGGTTCTTGATTTAACGTTGGTGTCATTCAGCAAATGATTATAAGGAAAGTGGTCCTATAACCAGCTTACTTTTTAAGTAAAGAGAAACTAAGGATTTCAGTACTACATCAGTACTATATCAGTACTATATCCATGCTATAACTATAGCTTTTTACCAAGTAAAAAACGACTAAAAAAAGACTTGATTAAATACTCAATCGGAATTCTTCAATCACGGGGCTGGCTTTTCCGTAATCGACTTCCATGATGAATAATTCAACGGGTTTGGCTGTTTGAATACTCGGTAGTACGTTGGCTTGATTGTTAGCTCGCAGTACGACATTGATATTGGCTTCTTCCAGTTTTTCTTTTAAGGTAACGGCTAAGATTTCTTCTCCTGAAAATATTTTGATTAGTCCCATTTTTTGAGTTATGAGTTATGAGTTATGAGTTATGAGTTATGAGTTGGGAGTTTATCCTATTCTTCTTCGACTTCGAAGAATAGGGGTTCGATCATGATTTTATCGGCTAGTACTTCTACTCTTTCTGTGATTTGCGCGCAGAAAAATAGGCGTTGTGTTTTTTCGATGCTCATGGAGAGGCGTTGCACTATGGCATCGTGGCGTAATCTGAAAAGGATATCGGCATCATCTACTACCAGCATTTTGATGGTATTGATGTTGAAGCCAGCCGAAGAAAACATGGCATTGATTTTACTGGGGGTCCCTATAAGTACATCTAAGCCCATAGAGATAATATTTTTATCGTAGTCGATATCGCCTTTATCGTGTACGCCGAGAATACTCAAATCAGTATAGGTGCCGTATTTTAAAAAAAGCTCTTCCATTTCTAGTACTTTTTCTTTGCTTTCCACGATGATTAAGGCACGGGTACTTTCTCCCATAGTTTTCTCCATACGTTGGATTACATTGATTACAATGGCGGTGGTTTTTCCGCTACCTGGGGGAGATTGAATAACAGCATCGGCACCACTTTTGATGGTTGAAAAGGTTTCCAGTTGCATCACATTAGCTTCGGTCAAATCGTTTTCGACTAATGCTTTTTGCAGGCTAGGGTTTATTTTTTTTAGAATCATATTTTGTTTATTGGCCATTGATGCACGAATAAATTAGGTAGCATTAATGGATATTAGGGAGTCGGGCACTGCGTTTTACAACAGACGTTGACTCATTATGGAAAACTCATTTATTTACTAGCGAATAGGGTTACATCGGTTTGTGAAATTTCGGTTCCTCCGAGTATGATTAGTCGTTCCACTACATTCCGCAGTTCGCGTATATTCCCTGTCCAGTCGTATTCTTGTAAAAGTTTGATGGCATCTTTGGAGAACGACTTGGTTGCATTTCCTTGTTCTTCTGCAATTTTTATGGCAAAATGTTCCACTAGAAGCGGGATATCATCGCGGCGATCGTTTAGTGACGGAACTTTGATTAAGATCACCGCTAGGCGGTGGTATAAATCTTCACGGAAGCGTCCTTCTGCGATTTCTTTTTTCAGGTCTTTGTTGGTTGCCGCTACGACGCGGACATTGATTTTGATGTCTTTGTCGGCCCCTACTCGTTGGATTAAACTCTCTTGTAGGGCTCGTAATACTTTAGCTTGTGCGGAAAGGCTCATGTCACCGATTTCGTCTAGGAAAATAGTTCCCCCATCGGCAGCTTCAAATTTACCAGCGCGGTCTTTTACTGCGGAGGTAAAGGCCCCTTTGACGTGACCGAATAATTCGCTCTCAATTAATTCAGATGGGATAGCCGCACAGTTGACTTCGATCATGGGAGCATTGGCTCGTTCGCTTTTTTCGTGAAGTTGGTGTGCTACTAGTTCTTTTCCGGTACCGTTAGGTCCTGTAATTAAAACGCGGGCATCGGTTTGTGCGACCTTTTCAATCATTACTTTGATTTGGTTGATGGGTTCGCTCTCCCCTATGATTTCGTAGTTTTTGGAAACCTTTTTCTTTAGGATTTTATTTTCTACTACTAGTTGTTTTTTATCGAGTGCGTTGCGCACGGTATTGAGCAGGCGGTTTAAATCGGGTGGTTTAGAAATGTAATCAAAAGCCCCTAGACGCATGGTATTGACCGCAGTTTCTAGGTCGCCGTGACCGGAGATCATGACCATAGGGATTTCGGGTTTGATTTTTTTAACTGCCTCAAGGAGTTCTTCCCCATTCATTTTGGGCATTTTGATATCGCACAATACCAAATCGTAGTCTTCGTTTTTGATTTTCTCGAACCCTTGTTTTCCATCTTCGGCTTCGTCTACTTTGTAGGTATCGCTTTCTTCAGAGAGAATTTTGACTAATACTCTACGGATGGCGGCTTCGTCTTCGATGATTAATATTTTGGACATAACGTACTGTTTCGTATTTTGAATTTCAGCATTGGGGGAAGATTCCACGAATGCCCGAATGATTTAGATTATGAATGGCTTTATAGTCCTGATTGCAGTGGAAATCCACGTTACTAAAGTGGTTCACTTTAGTAACGTTATTGTAATGGAAAGCAGGAATAAGGAAACCTTTATACCCAAACCATTCACTCCTAATCAGTTTTGACAAAAGTAGTATAAATTCACAATAAGCCCCTTACTTTTGTGTCATCAAAAATAGATTTAATACTTTTACGGTTCCAAAACCAAGCACTATGTCTACAGCAAAAAAAGATTACAAAAGAATTACGACCAAATCCTTGATTGAAATGAAGTCCAATGGCGAAAAGATTTCGATGCTTACCGCCTATGATTACACCATGGCTAAGATTGTGGATTCGGCTGGTGTGGATGTGATCTTGGTAGGTGATTCGGCTAGTAATGTGATGGCGGGTCATGAAACTACCTTACCGATTACCTTGGACCAGATGATTTATCATGCTTCCTCGGTGGTTAGAGCGGTTGACAGAGCTTTGGTGGTGGTAGATTTACCTTTTGGAAGTTACCAATCGGATCCTAAAGAGGCGTTGCGTTCGGCGATTCGCATCATGAAAGAAAGTGGAGGCCATGCGGTTAAATTGGAAGGAGGCAGTGAAATTAAGGACAGTATTAAGCGAATTTTGAATGCTGGGATTCCGGTCATGGGGCACTTAGGATTAACGCCGCAGTCGATTTATAAATTTGGCACCTATACCGTTAGAGCTAAAGAAGAAGCAGAAGCGGAGCAATTGATTGAAGATGCTAAATTATTGGAGAAGTTGGGTTGTTTTGCTTTGGTATTAGAAAAGATACCCGCTGCTTTGGCCGAGCAAGTTGCCAAAACGATTTCGATTCCCGTTATCGGCATAGGTGCTGGTGGTGGAGTGGATGGACAAGTATTGGTGATTCACGATATGCTAGGGATGAACAATGAGTTTAGTCCGCGTTTCTTGCGTCGCTATTTGAATTTATATGAGCAAATGACTGCTGCGATTGGAACTTATGTAGCTGATGTGAAGTCGGAAGATTTTCCTAATGCTAACGAGCAATATTAGTCGTATGACATTCAAGCGGAGCATTGTTATGTTACTTGTTATCAGCTTCTTAGTTTCTTGTCAAAGGAAAGAAGCTAAAAGTGAACAATTCGTTCCAAAAAAAACAACTTTAAAAGATTCCGATTTATACTCGAAAGTTTACTATATCTCTACGTCCTTAAATACTGAAAAATGTATGGCTCAAAACGATGGATGTGATTGTTGTGATGGGAAAATAGTTTTTTTGGACGGGAATCGATTTATTAGTGATTTCTATTGTATACCCGACGAAGAATTTAACTCTGGTAGCTTTCAAATTAAAAAAGATAAGCTCATCTTGAATTATGATAAATACCAGGCTGTGTTGGGGCCAGTTAACGAAAATGACATAGATTCTAAAGATACTTTACGAGTAGAAAGCAGCAATTGCTCTACCCTTGAATTATCTATTTTTACTTGTCAAAAAAAGATTTTATTCAAAAGTAGTTCCGAATATTATTCTGAAGATCATACGACCCATTTTTCAGATGCACTAGCAGCATACAAAAAAAGTGGTGTTTGGAACTTATTAGAAGGTGAAGACTAGCCCATGAGTAAAATACTTTCCACTAAAGATAATTTGCAGGTACTGCATGAAGACAATCACTTGATTGTGGTGAACAAGCGCGTTGGTGATATCGTGCAGGGCGATAAAACGGGGGACAAACCTTTATCGGAAGTTGTAAAAGAATACATTAAGGACCGCTATAACAAACCGGGCGAGGTTTTTTTGGGTGTGGTACATCGCTTGGACCGACCGACTACGGGTATTGTTGTTTTTGCTAGAACTACCAAGGCTTTGACCCGAATGAATGAATTATTTAGTCAGCGTGAGACTCAGAAAACCTATTGGGCTGTGGTTAAAAATAAGCCAGCAAAAGCGTCGGATAACTTGGTCCATTTTTTAAAGCGAAACGAGAAGAACAACACTTCAAAAGCGCATAGCAAAGAAGTTCCTGAGAGTAAAAAAGCCAGTTTGGATTACATTATCATTAAATCACTGGATCACTATCATGTTTTGGAAATCAATCTACATACTGGGAGACATCATCAGATAAGGGCGCAGTTGAGTGCTATCGGCAGTCCGATTAAAGGCGATTTAAAGTATGGGTTTGACCGCAGTAATCCTGATGGGGGCATTCATCTTCATGCTCGAAAATTAGTTTTTGTGCATCCTGTAACCAAGGAAACCTTAGTATTGGTAGCCCCTACCCCTATTGATGCACTTTGGAATTCCATTTAAATGAAAAGTTGTATATTTACGATTACTTACTAACCTAAAAAGTAACCTTACTATGAAAAAAACCTTTGTATCCTTACTTTTACTTGTTGGATTAAGCGCTGTTGCGCAGGATCATTTTTCGGGTATCAGTACCTCTAGCCGTGTTGGCATTTTGAATGGTGACCTGAACCCTGCTGAATTTTCACAATTATCTAGAAAATTTGAAGTCAACATTTACGGTTTCAGTTTTAATGTGGCGAACAACAAAATTGGATTTAGTGATTTGAATTCGGATACCAACTTAGAGGATTTGATTTTTACGGGTACGGATCCTGTGAATATGCGTTTTGATGCTAAAATCATTGGTCCTAGTTTGGCCATACATATTAAAAAATGGGGATTTGGGATTACCACCAAAGCCAATGTAAAATTTGACGTAGTAGATGTGGATCCTGTATTTGGAAACGCTATTTACAATAATGAATTACCTCAAAATTTAACGATACTAGACCGTCCTAACAACCAACGTTTGAATGGTATCTCTTATGGAGAAGTGGGTTTATCAATTGCTCGTACCTTATATGATACAGACAAACAAAGTTTTAGCGCTGGGGTTACTTTAAATTTATTATTCCCAGGTTCGTATTCGAATTTTGGGATCAGTGATTTGAATGGAAAGATCATTCAAGATGCGACCGGTTCTTATTTAACTACGGACCAACCGGCTAATTTAAATATTGCCTACTCTGGAAATTTAGCCGATAGTTTTACCAACTTTAGCGATTATAGTAAATCTATTTTTGGAGGTTTGCACGGTATGGCGGCTGATGTTGGATTTAATTATGTTTTGAAAGACGGCGCCAAAAAATACAAAATCAAAGGAGGATTGGCGATTAAAAACATTGGAAGTATGACTTTTAAGGATAGTAATAATTACTCGACAAATTACACCTTTACTACTCAAGGACATGCTCCTTTAGATTTAAGTTTGTTTACCAATATTGATAATTTGGGAGATATCGAATCCATATTAACGCAAAATGGATATCTAACTCAAACTCCTGTGAAAAGAGAATTTAAAGTTAACTTACCTACTTTATTAACCTTATATGGTGATCTTAAAATAGTGCCAAAAGTATATGTTACAGGGTATTTGCAACGAAAATTGAAACAAGATAGTGACAATGATCAAGTGACGGCTTTGAATGTGGTTTCGATTACACCTAGAGTAAATTTGGGCTTTTTTGAAACCTACCTACCAATATCTAACAATGATATCTCGGGAACGAATGTGGGGTTTGGATTTAGATTGGGAGGATTTTATATAGGTTCGAGTTCGTTGGTTACTGCCTTGGCAAACGATAGTAAGCAAGCTGATTTATATTTTGGTTTCCGTTGGGCCTTTTTATAATAGTAATTCTTTAATGCTCGTTAGTTCCTTGTTCAAGAAAAGCCGTCGTTATGCCTTATAAATTAGACATTCACTATAGAAAGCAAAGCTTAGTAAAGTTATTGGCATGTATTCAATCCCATGAGGAGGAAATCATTAAGGCCGTCTTTGCTGATTTTAAGAAACCTGCTTTTGAGGTGGTAGCTACCGAAACTAGTTATATTGAAGCAGAATTAAAATATACGATTAAAAACATGGAGAAATGGGCAAAACCAGCAATGGTTTTGCCTTCTTTTTTGAATTTCCCTTCTTTGGACTTTATTTACAAAGAACCTTATGGAAAGGTTTTTGTTATTGCCCCTTGGAATTATCCTTATCAATTGGCTTTATCTCCCTTGATAGCGGCCGTTGCGGCTGGAAATCAAGTAGTGGTTAAACCTTCAGAGTTAACACCTCATACTTCAGCTGTGATCGCTAAAATCATTAGGGCAACTTTTGACGAAAGCCATGTTACTTGCATTGAAGGCGGGGTAGAAGAGACACAAGCCTTATTGGCCCAACGTTGGGATTATATCTTTTTCACGGGCAGTAGTAGTGTGGGGAAAATTGTGGCACAGGCCGCGGCGAAACACTTGACTCCTGTTACTTTAGAATTGGGTGGTAAAAACCCTTGTATTATCGATGCTAGTGCTGACTTGAAACTTGCCGCTAAGCGGATTGTATGGGGCAAGTTTATCAATGCTGGACAAACCTGCATTGCCCCCGACTATCTATTGGTTGCAGAAACGGTTAAAGATTCTCTAGTTTCACTTTTAAAAGCGGAAATACAATTAGCGTTTGGAGCAAATCCGGAGGCTTCGCCTGATTATGGCCGTATTGTCAATGAAAAAAACTGGAGGCGCTTGGTTGCCTTGTTGGAAAATGAAACAGTGCTTTATGGGGGTGAGTCTACAATTGCCGATTGTTATTTGTCGCCTACTCTTTTGGACGAATCCCAATTGGATAGTTTGGTAATGCATGGGGAGATTTTTGGTCCGATCCTACCGATAATTAGTTATCGAACCGAGGAAGATCTTGCTCACTATATTTTACATTACGAAAAACCACTTGCGCTTTATGCCTTTACAACGAATACTACCTTTGCTGAGAAAATAATTACGCAATACTCATTTGGCGGGGGTTGTATCAACGATACTTTAGTTCAATTTACCAATAAGCGATTGCCCTTTGGAGGGGTAGGCCAAAGTGGCATCGGTGCGTATCATGGCACTTATAGTTTTGCATTATTCTCCCATCATAAGTCCATCGTTAAAAAAGGAAATTGGTTAGACATCCCTACACGATATGCTCCATACGCTGGAAAAATTAAACTTATAAAAAAAGTGATGGGGTGGTTTTCTTAGCACGTCAAAAAATATACCTAATATCTCTATTTTTTATGTATATTGTAGCAGTAATTTTTGTGAAAGCCATTTTGTTTAATTGAAAAAAAGTGTACTCCTTTGACTAACCTAGTTTCTTTTGCAAATATTAATAGTTATATAATAATTTGTCTATTATTATTTATTCTATTACTATTCTATTTCGCTATAAATAAAACGTTACGGAACAGACTAAACCTCAAAAAAAACTATTCTGAATTTGAGCCCAAGGAAGAGCAATTTAGAATATATTTCCTTTTTTTTGGTATTACTATTCCTTTAATTGAAACTATTGTTGAAGTATTTCATTTAAGAGAGAGCAATCACGTAGCGATTAATTTTAGTGTAGGAGGTATTTTATTGTTATTTTACTTTTTAACAACTAAATACAAGTTTTTCAATCGGCATATCAAAGCTATTTTTACCGTATTCTATTTTACTTATTTTTTATTTATAGTATACAATGTCTTTTATGAACCTTTTGAATTACTACCCTACTTAGTTTTAGTAGTGGCCTTGTTCTTATCGTACTTCGTCATTAAAAACATCATTCAGTATTGGATCTTTGTCGTGCTCTTGTTTACGTATTTTATCATCGCCTATCAATTAGAGATCATTGAACATAAACAAATCATCCTCTTAATTTGTGCCTTTTTATCGATAATAGCAATACACGTTTCGCGGCATTTAGCCTTACTTGAAACTAGAAATAAATTCATCTTCTCTGACATTATTGTAAACAACGGAAATTCCTTAATTATCACAACTAATCGAAAAGGTGAAGTATCCTTTTGCAGTGAATCTGTAGAAGAAATATTGGGTTATAAAGTGGAGGAAATGATGGGTATGGGATTTTGGGAACTCACCGAAGACCCCGAATTTATAGGAGAAGCCTACCATGACACCTTTGTTGACAACCGATTGCACATTAGAAAATTAAAAACCAAAAGTGGCGATTATAAATTTATCCAATGGAAAGACAAAAAGTATTCTGACAATATTTCAATTGGAATAGGTCAAGATGTTACAGAACAGGTTAACATAAAAGACCAATACCGAAGTTTAATTGAATCGGCTGCTGATTTAATTTATGAGATTGATTTGGATGCTATGGTAACTTATGTTAATCATTTTACCGAATTAACTTTGGGTTATTCTAGAGAGGATATTTTACATAAACGATATACTCATTTTATTCGAAAAGATTATTTAGAATATGTAGTTGATTTCTATAAAGCAACTCCAAATGAAGCGCGAGAATATAACGACCTTGTTTTTCCATTGCAAAAAAAAGATGGTGAAACCATTTGGGTTTCACAAAAAGTTACTCAAAAAAAAGACCAAAAAGGCGAGGTTATAGGGTTTTCTGCCATTGCGCGTGATATTACATTAGTAAAAAACTTAGAAATTGAGCATTATAACAGGAGTAAGAAAGTTAGAACCCATAATGAAACCCTGAAAAAATTAACGTCCCAAAGTTATTCGAACAAAGATGCTTTTATTACCATTTTAAAAAACATTCTTAAGGTTGCTGGTACCAATTGTTCCATAGACCGCGTAAGCTATTGGACCTATTTTACGGATGGGTTGCGTTGTGAGAGTTTATATTATTTACAGAGCGATCGGTATGAGAAAAACTATTTTATTCCCAATGAAAATTACCCTAATTATTTCAAGTATATAGAAACGGGTGCTCAAATTGTAGCTTCTAACGTTTATAATAATAACATCACTCAAGAATTATGTTTGGATTATTTTCCAAAAAACAATATCAAGTCGTTGCTTGACACCCCTATTTTTTTGAATGGAAAAATTGTAGGTATTTTATGTTTTGAAAAAATAGACATCGCGATTGAATGGGATAATGAGGATATTAATTTTGCCCGTTCCATAGCTGATTTAATTGCCATAGCCCTTGAAGCTCAAATGCGCATTGAAGCAGAAAAAAAACTAACCTATAAAAGTGATATCCTTATTGAAATCATTAAAAACACGGAAAAGTTTTTATTATCAAAGAATACCGATGAAATTTTTTCAGGGATTCTAGAGACCATTGGCAACGTAACGAATGTGGACAAGCTCTCCTTTTTTGAAAATCATGCCGGTTCTCAAACTTATGAGCAAAAGTTTAGATGGACCTCTGAAGCCAAATCACTTACTCCTCCTAATCCTGACTTGGTCAGTGTTCCCCATGGTGTATTTCCGAGTATAACAGCTCAAATGAATGAAAATAAAATTTATTACAACATCGTCAAAAAAATTACAGACGAACAATCAAGAGCGTTTTTACAAAAACTAGGAACCAAATCCATTTTATTCATTCCGATCTTTATAAAATCAGCCTTTTATGGATTTATAGTTTTTGATGATTCCACCAATGAACGAGAATGGTCTACGGATGAAATTAGTGCTTTGCAAACCTTGACCAACAACATTTCCTATGCTATAGAGCGCAACATTAACGAATCGATGCTGCAAGAAAGTGAGGAAAAATTCAAGTTGTTAGCGAACAATATACCAGGTACAGTACATCTTTCTAAATATGACGAGAAGTGGTCTAAAATATACCTTAATGACGAAATTGAAACCTTAACGGGTTATCCGAAAGAAGACTTTTTAAACAACAAAATATACTACATAGATTTAGTACACCCTGATGATTTAAAAATCGTTGAGTCCAACGCTAGTGAGTTATTTAAGAGAAAACAGAAAGTACATTTAATCTACCGTATCATTAACAAATCGGGCGAATATATATGGGTTGAAGAGTTTGGCGAACCTATTTTTAAAGATGATGACATTGTTTATATCGTAGGGATTTTTATTGATATCACTAAAAGAATCGAAGCAGAAGAAGCCATTACAGCTAAAAATTATGCTGAAGCTGCCAACCGAGCTAAATCGGAATTTTTGGCGAATATGAGTCATGAAATACGCACGCCGCTTAATGGTATAATAGGCTTTACTGAATTATTAATGAATACCGAATTAGAAAGTATTCAAAAAAAATACATGAATACCATCAATCAATCGGCCAATGCATTAATGGAAGTCATAAATAATATATTAGATTTCTCAAAGATTGAATCGGGCAAATTGGAATTGAATATTGAAAAAATTAACCTTTATGAATTGGCCAACCAAGTCGTAGATTTAATAAAATTTGAAGCCGACCATAAAAACCTTGAATTGCATTTGAACATTATGGAAACGGTTCCAAAGTACATTTGGATTGATTACATTCGTTTAAAACAAGTGTTGATTAACTTATTGGGGAATGCCGTTAAGTTTACTGAAAAAGGCTCGATTAAGCTATCTATTTCGGTTATAGAAATGATAGAAGACAAGAACGTTAAACTGAAATTTTCTGTAAAGGATACGGGAATAGGCATTAAAAAGAATAATGAATTAAAAATATTTGAAGCATTTTCGCAGGAAGATAGTTCGACCACTAAAAAATTCGGGGGTACTGGCTTAGGATTGTCCATTTCGAACCAGCTTTTAGGACTTATGAATAGTAAGTTAGAACTTCAAAGTGAAGTAGCAAAAGGGAGCGATTTTAACTTCCTGATTGAAGTGGACTATTCTAACGAATTATTAGAATCAGATAAAACCGATGCTATAAATAAATCTATTCATAAAACCGCAGTGGCTAGTCTAGATGCCAAAACGATTTACATCGCGGAAGACAATAAGATCAATATGCTTTTGGCAAAAACACTAATTAAACAAATATTGCCAAACTCTGAAATTCATGAATTTGGAAACGGTAAGGAAGTATATGAGCAAACACAACAATTGTTGCCTGATTTAATCTTGATGGACATTCAAATGCCTATCATGAATGGATATGAATCCTCCGAGCACATAAGAAAATTGACCAACACCGAAAACATTCCTATCATTGCATTAACAGCAGGGACTATCGTTGGAGAAAAAGAAAAGTGTATTGAACACGGCATGAATGATTACATTCCGAAACCCATAGACAAAGATCTCTTAGAAAACATCATTAAAAAGCACTTGAGCAACTAACATTGCGTTCTTTGCTTATTAAATTCTATTATAAGCAGACAAGCTATAAACAATCCGTTTTATTTTCAACTAGGCTGCATAATCACCACCCTATTGATGCTCTATTAATTTGAAAAATACTCGGGATTAGTTCTTTAGGACGGGAATCCAAAATCACTATTTCTGTAAAAGAATCGTATTTATTTTAATCGAAAATTAGAATATAAAAAATTAAAAACTTTTTTATTGCATTAATCGTAATTCGGTTGTCATCTAGTAATTTATTGAGGTAATCTGAATTCAAAATGCACTTGTCTTATTTAATTTTGCCTAGCAAAAAATTAAACATGATAACAGTAGGACTTGACAGTATAGCATTTCATTTTTCAAAACTTTACCTTCCGATTACCACTTTGGCTGAAAACCGTGCTTTAGAGCCTGAAAAACTAATCAAAGGGTTGGGATTGCATAAAATGAGCTTTCTGGATGTACATGAAGATGTCGTTACTTTGGCTTCCAATGCGGCATTAAAGTTAATTAAGCAAGAAAATCTAAACCCTTCGGAAATCCACCGAATATATGTTGGCACCGAAAGCGGTGTGGACAGTTCCAAACCTATAGGTTCCTATGTAGTGTCCCTTTTAGAAAGTCAGTTTGGAGAAAAAAGTATGGAGCACTGTGATGTGGTAGATTTAACCTTTGCTTGCATTGGCGCAGTAGATGCTTTACAAAATTGTTTGGATTACATTCGCCTTAATCCTGGTAAAAGGGCAATCGTTATTGCATCCGATAATGCGAAATACGATTTAAATTCTACCGGAGAATATACCCAAGGAGCGGGTGCCATAGCCCTGTTGATTAGTGCTGATCCAAGAATACTCAGTTTTTCTAAAGAAGTGGGCGTTTCAACGCAAGGCACTTTTGATTTCTTTAAGCCTAGACGCCATTTAAATAAAGAAACAGGATTACAACTAAAAGGCAATCCTGAATGGCATGGGGTATTAGAGAATGACATTAGTATCTATAAAGAGCAACCCGTATTTGACGGTCAGTATTCTAATCAATGCTATATAAATCGAATTACGGGTGCCTATGAACATTATAAAATTGAGAGTAATCAAAGCGGAAAACTTTATGAGAATTGGGTTTCTATTTTGATGCACCTGCCCTATTGTTTTCAAGGAAGGAGAACATTTATCGAATTATATGCTAATGAGAATCCGGAATTACTTGCTTCTCAAGTGGGTGAATCCGACAAAGACAAAATTAAGGCATTGGTTAAAAGTGACGACTATTTACAACTGGTTAACGAGAAAATTTTACCTTCAGAAATTGCTTCGGGTCAGGTAGGCAACATCTATACTGGCTCTATTTTCTTGGGATTGTTATCGACTCTTTGCTATCATTTTCATGAGCAAACAGTCTTAGCTTCGAAAAAAATGGGCTTTATCGCTTATGGAAGTGGTTCGAAATCTAAGGTATTTGAAGCAGAAGTGGTTGAGGGCTGGGAACGTCAAATTGAGAAAGCACCGTTATTTGAGTCTTTGCGACAGCGCACTGCCCTTGATTTTGTTACTTATGAAAAATTGCACAAGAAGGAACTAGTCACTTCAGTCGTAGCCCCAGCTAGTGAATTTTATTTGGAGCGTATTGAAAAGGAAAACCCGGTCTTGGTTGGCGCCCGATATTACAGATTTGACTAACTAAATCAACCCAACCAACCGTCTCTATCCAAACTTCGATATTGTATTGCTTCTGCAATGTGGTTGGAGTTTACGGATTCAGATTGTTCTAAATCGGCTATCGTTCTCGCTACTTTTAAGATTCTGTCATAGGCACGTGCAGAAAGATTTAGACGTTCCATTGCTGTTTTTAAAAGTTGTAAAGAAGAGGCTTCCAGAGCACAATACGCTCGTAATTGTTTGGTGCTCATCTGAGCATTATAATGAATTGAATTCAAACCTTCAAAGCGCAAGGATTGAATTTCGCGTGCTTTAGTAACGCGTTCTCTAATGAGTACACTGCTTTCTGCCGGTCTTGTTTCAGTTAGTTTTTCAAAAGGGACAGGCGTCACTTCAATGTGAATATCAATGCGGTCTAAAAGAGGTCCCGAAATTTTGCTTAAATACCGTTGCATTTCGGCAGGTGAGGAACTTACGGGAGCATCAGGATCATTAAAATAGCCGCCAGGGCTTGGATTCATGCTCGCCACCAACATAAAAGAAGAAGGATAGGTAATGGTAAATTTGGCTCTTGAAATAGTTACTTCGCGATCTTCTAGGGGTTGACGCATCACTTCTAATACCTCTCGTTTGAATTCGGGTAGTTCATCTAGAAATAGTACCCCGTTGTGGGCTAGGGATATTTCTCCCGGTTGGGGATAACTCCCCCCTCCTACTAAAGAAACGGATGATGCGGTATGGTGAGGACTTCTAAAAGGCCTTTGATTCATTAAACCAGCCTCTTTAATCTTACCAGCCACACTGTGAATTTTGGTCGTTTCTAAGGCTTCATTTAGAGTCATTGGCGGTAATATACTAGGGAGTCGTTTCGCGAGCATTGTTTTACCAGAGCCCGGAGGCCCTATTAAAATAATGTTATGTCCGCCTGCAGCGGCAATTTCCATGCATCTTTTTATGCTTTCTTGTCCTTTGACATCGGCAAAATCGAATTCGGGAAATTCTAATGTTTTATAAAATTCATCATGCGTATTTATTACTGTGGGTTCTAACGTTCCATTTCCAGCAAAAAAATCGATTACTTCCACCACGTTTTCTATTCCGTATACCTCTAAACCCGTTACAATTGCTGCTTCTTTAACGTTTTGTATGGGAAGAAAAAACCCTTTAAACCCTTCTTCTTTGGCTTTAATTGCGATGGACAAGGCCCCTTTTATGGGTTGTAAGCTACCATCTAAAGAAAGTTCACCCATGATGATGTACTTTTCTAATTCTGCTGCTTTAATTTGGTTAGAGGCTGTTAAAATACCGATAGCAAGTGTTAAATCGTAGGCAGAACCTTCTTTACGCAAATCTGCAGGCGCCATGTTGACCGTGATTTTCTTACCGGGCCAATGATATCCATTATTTTTTAATGCTGCTGCAATACGGAAGCTACTTTCTTTTATGGCATTATCGGGTAAACCTACTAAGTGATAACCAATTCCACTATCGGTATTTACTTCTACCGTGATTGTAGTTGCTTGCACACCAAAAACAGCACTTCCGTAAACTTTTACTAACATATCTTATTTTATTACAGAATAAAAATAATAAAATAGTTACAAAAAAATTAAAATAAGGAAGAAAAAAATTATAAAAATAAGTAATTAGATAGGCTATTTTTCTTTTAGCAGTTTTTGAAGTTGGTTTTTTTCACTATCGTTGAGGGTTGGAATAAGGGATTCAAATAAATTTTTATAGCCTTCTAATGCTACTAATTCTCTTATTTTTTCTCTTGCGAATTTGCTGAACTGCCATTTATAGTGCGTCGTGGCGTTGACTAAACTTTTTAAGACATTGCTATCTTTATCATTTATAGTGAGTGCATTCATAATAGCATTTTGACGCACTGCACTTTCATATTTGGGTGAGGTAAAGTCTACTAATTCAGTATAGTACTTTGTTTTTTCGGCGGTTTGCCCTTCGATGGAAAATATGGAAAAGGTTAGAAATAAAATCCGCAAACTTTTGTCATTTCCTCCGGTCCAATTTTGTGCTTTGTTCAAATAAAGGTTTCGGCTGTCTGGAAAATTTTTCCAAAGATTCATAAAGGCAATTTCTTTCGTATCATAGGAGTTATCCTCTAGTAAGGATTCGTATGCTGTTTTGAACTCAGCTGGTATTTCTTCTGTGAATTCAGCTACCGATTGCCGTACTTTAAGATCGTTTGTGGCGAGTGCCAAAGCCAGTAATTCTTTTTTATCCTCGTAGGGAATAAATTTCATTTGGTAGAGAATTTCGGTTTTGATAGGATAAAAAACATTTTGTTTTAGCAGAGAAATGTATGCTTCTTTATTTTCAGCGAACGTTTTTTTGCGAAGTTGTTGGGTTTCGAATAGGGTTTGAATGAAGCTATTTTTCTTCAATAAAGCATTTGCTTCCTCTATTGGAAAATGGTAATCTAGCAACCAGCTATTCTTGAAAGCTGCCGTGTCAAATCTTGGCGCTACCTTTTTAATTTCGGCCAGAAAATCATCGGTTTCTACATTTTGAAATTGGTATTTATTAAGGTATCGTTTCACTGCTTTTTGGAAGGCTTTTGATCCGATTGCTTCTCTGATGGTATGCAAAGCCCAAGCCCCTTTTTGGTAAAAGGATAGGGAACTTGCTTTTTCGTTCATCACGGGTATAGTATCGTTTTTGGCTGCATTGCGCAACTGAAGGGAAGAGCGGTAGAGTTGGTGGTAAAAATAATCATCCCCAAATATTTGGCGCTCGGCCAATAAAGCATAATAGGTTGCAAAACCTTCTTGAAGCCAATGATGTTTACCTGATTTGGCCGTGACTAAATCACCAAACCATTGATGAGCCAATTCGTGAGCGTTTACATTCACATAATTACGGTCGTTGAAATCGGTATTATCAACCACGAAATCTTGAGAAAAAATAGTCGAAGTGGTATTTTCCATACCAGCATATAAAAAGTCTTCGACTGGAATTTGCTTGTAAATTTTCCAGGGGTAGGCTACTCCGATTTCATTTTCTAGATAATCAAATATCTCTTTGGAATAGCGATATGTTGGTTCAAACTTGGTGGTGTCTTTGGGTTGGATAAACATTTGCAAAGGAACACCTGAATTAGAACCTATGGTTTTATTTCGGAAATCTCCAATGGCTAGAGCAACTAAGTAGGAACTCATGGGATTCTCCATTTCGTAGACCCATGTTTTGGATTGGAATTCTTTTTCAGGAATTACTTTTTTAAGGACCCCATTGGCAATTACAACGTAATCTTCATTATAACTCACTTGTAAATTGAAAATAACTTTTTCGTTTGCATCGTCAAAACTAGGCAACCAGTGACTCGTATATTTGCCTTGTCCTTGGGTCCATATTTGTTGTTTTTCACCTTCTCCGTTGAAATACATTGTTTGCTTAGGAACAGCAGTATAACTAAAACTCACCCAATTCTTTCCTTTTTTAAATCCTTCAAAGAGTAAAAGTTCCTTGTGATTATTCTTAAATCTAACGGGTTTATTATTAACTAAAACATGGTCAAAATTCATGTTTTTAGCGTCGATTCGAATGGTATCAATGTTTTTGATTACTTTGAAATGATATACCATTGCTCCCACCACCTTCTTCATCGAAGCATCGGGAGCAACTATTGCTTGAGCTTTTAAAAAATCGACTTTAGAAGTTTGTTGAGCGAAAGTGACAACGCTGAAAAGCAGTAAAAAAAGTGTGCGCATTATAAAGAAATATAGAATACGAATATAAGCATTTTCCTCTTGTTCCCTTTTTTAAATTACAAATTAAAAAACTATATTCGCTATGATTATTCAATTCTTCAATGATGTCCAATTCGCTCCTGCAAACTCCCATAGAATACCTCAAAGGCGTAGGTCCGCAGCGAGGGGAATTGTTGCGCAAAGAGCTGGGCATACACCGGTATGAAGACTTACTCAATTTTTACCCTAACCGTTATATCGATCGAACGCGATATTACAAGGTTAATGAACTGAACAACAATGTAGCCGAAGTACAAATCATTGGAAGAATCATCAACATTAAGACGGTTGAATTTGGTAAAGCCAAAAAAAGGTTAGTCGCTATTTTTGTTGACGAAACGGGGCAAATTGAGCTTACTTGGTTTCAGGGCCATAAATGGATTCGGGACACTTTGAAATTAAACACTCCTTATGTTATTTTTGGAAAAGTAACGAATTTTAATGGGCAATACAGTATGGCTCATCCCGAAATGGAATTGCAGAATGAACATGAAAATAGTTTGCGTTCGGCCCTGCAACCCGTTTATCCTTCAACGGAAACTTTGACCAACAGAGGAATTTCAAATAGGGTTATCAATAAGATGATGCAACAGGTTTTTTTGGAAACCCAAGCAAAATTTATTGAAACCTTGCCACAGTATTTGGTAGAAAATTTAAAATTGATTCCGAAAAATGCGGCGTTATTCAATATACATTTCCCTAAGAGTTCCGATTTGTTGGCCAAAGCTCAATTCCGATTAAAATTTGAAGAATTATTTTTTATACAATTGCAATTGATCACTAAGAATTTAGTTCGGAAGCATAAAATCAAAGGACATCCTTTTACTTTAGTGGGCGATAATTTTAATACTTTTTATCAAAATCATTTGCCTTTTGAATTGACTAATGCGCAGAAAAAAGTAGTAAAAGAAATTAGAAACGACATGGGCACTAATGCTCAAATGAATCGATTATTGCAAGGAGATGTTGGATCTGGAAAAACTATTGTAGCCTTAATGGCCATGTTAATAGCTTTAGATAATGGGTTTCAAAGTTGCTTGATGGCTCCTACTGAAATTTTGGCTAACCAACATTATAATGGCCTAACGGAGTTGGCCAAAGACCTCAATATCAACATTAAAATCCTTACAGGTTCAACAAAAACAGCAGAACGGAAAGTCATACATGAAGCTTTAGCTAACGGTTCGTTACATATCTTAATAGGCACCCATGCTTTACTAGAGGATAAAGTACAATTTAAAAATTTAGGATTGGCGATTATCGATGAGCAGCATCGTTTTGGGGTAGAGCAACGTTCAAAGCTTTGGCAGAAGAACAGCATACCGCCCCACATTTTGGTGATGACTGCAACCCCTATCCCAAGGACACTGGCAATGAGTTTGTATGGAGATTTAGACATTTCTGTTATTGACGAGTTACCGCCTGGACGTAAGCCCATACAAACGGTCCATCGCTATGATAGCAATCGCTTGAAAGTATGGAAATTCATTAGAGATGAAATTGCCAAAGGCCGTCAAATTTACATTGTATATCCCTTAATACAAGAGAGTGAAACGATGGATTATAAAGATTTAATGGATGGTTATGAAAGTATATCTCGAGATTTCCCGTTACCTGACTACAGCATATCAATAGTACATGGTAAAATGAAGCCTGCCGATAAAGATGCAGAAATGAAACGATTTGCCGATGGAAAAACCAATATCATGGTAGCTACTACGGTTATTGAAGTGGGCGTTAACATTCCGAATGCCAGTGTGATGATTATTGAAAGTGCTGAGCGGTTTGGGTTGTCCCAATTGCATCAATTGCGTGGGCGTGTAGGAAGGGGAGCTGAACAAAGTTATTGCATTTTAATGACGTCTTTTAAATTATCTAGTGACAGTAAAATTAGGTTAGAAACCATGTGTACTACCAACGATGGTTTTGAAATAGCGGAAGTTGATTTAAAGCTGCGTGGTCCTGGAGACCTTATGGGTAAACAGCAAAGTGGCGTCTTAAATCTACAAATAGCTGACTTAGTAAAAGACAAAGATATCTTGCTTTTGGCACGACAAAAAGCTTTAGAATTATTGAAACGAGATCCTTCTATGGAATTAATAGAACATCAAACCCTGCGAACTGTTTTTATTGAATTGACCAAAAAGAAAAATATATGGAATTACATTAGCTAAAACTTCCATTTCAACTGTTAAATAAATTCAAAGTATAACGCCACTTTCATTGTTAAGAAGTAGCTTTGTATAACTAAGTACCCTACCTTAAATGCCTTTTACTTCCATGAAATCAAAATACATTATCATAACACTTTTAATCATTGCTTTAGGATGTATGATTGGTTATCGAATAACCAAAAACAAAGATGTAAATGACAAAGGAAAAGAAAAAGAGGGTAAAAAGCCTCCCATTACCGTTACTGCTCTAGTGGTAAAACCACAAGAATTCACTAATACTCTTTCACTTTCTGGTTCAATCGAAGCCAATGAACAAATTGAGATACGAAGTGAGGTATCTGGCATTGTAGAAAAAATTTTATTTACTGAAGGAAGTCAAGTGAATAAAGGACAAGTGTTACTAAAAGTGAATGACATTGAACTGAGGGCACAACTGGCTCAAGCAAAAACAAAAGAAAGTTTGGCCTCTGAGAACGAAAGAAGAGCTAAACTTTTATTACAAAAGGAAGCCATAAGTCAGGAAGAATATGACATCGCTAGTGCCGACTACCGGACTACAAAATCCCAAACCCAATTAATACAGGCTCAAATTGGTAAAACATCGATTAGAGCCCCTTTTTCAGGAAAAATAGGATTGCGTGCTATTTCACCGGGAACCTATGTAACTCCGACTACGTTGATAGCTAATTTGGTAAACACCAATCAATTGAAGGTTACTTTTTCACTGCCTGAGAAGTATGCCTCTCAAATTAGTAATGGATCAAAAATCACCTTTACGGTACCTAATTTAACGGATACATTTACAGCAAAAATTTATGCTTTAGAACCGGGAATAGAATTAGCTACCAGAACTTTAAAAATTAGAGCTATAACAGACAATGCAACCGGTAAATTATTACCAGGAACCTTTGCAACCATTGAATTACCTTTAAAAAATAGTAAAGACGCCATCATTATTCCTACTGAAGCAATAGTAGCTGTGCAAGATGGAAAAAAAGTATTCATTGCCAATAAAGGGCAGGCTAAAGAAGTAAAAGTAGAAACCATAGCGAGAACTGATAAAGATGTTGTCATTATCTCAGGATTAAAAATAGGCGATACTGTATTGACATCTGGCGTAATGTCATTAAAGGACGAGGCTGATATCAAAGTGAAAATTAAGTAAACTTTTGAAGACAATCTTATGAGTTTATCTACCTTAAGTATTAAAAGACCGGTTTTTACAATAGTCATTAACTTGACTATTATACTATTTGGAATTATTGGATACAGTTATTTGGGTGTACGAGAATTTCCTTCAATTGATCCCGCACAGATTTCTGTTCGAACCAATTATACGGGAGCTAATGCAGATATTATTGAATCACAAATCACGGAGCCTTTAGAAAAAGCCATTAACTCGATTGACGGCATTCGAAACATTACCTCCTCAAGTAATCAAGGATCTAGTATCATCACCATCGAATTTAAATTAGAAAAAAATTTGGAGGAAGCCGCTAATGATGTTAGAGACAAAGTATCCCAAGCCATAAAAAGCTTGCCTCAAGATATAGATGCACCACCAGTAGTCGCGAAGGCTGATGCCGATTCAGATCCTATTATTTCTATGACCGTTCAAAGTGACACTAAGAATGTTTTGGAATTGAGTGATTATGCTGAAAATGTTATTGCAGAACGATTACAAACCATTCCAGGTGTCAGTAGTGTTCAAATATGGGGTCAAAAACGATATTCTATGCGCTTATGGATAGATCCCGTTAAATTATCCTCTTATGGTGTTACGGTTTCAGATGTACGTACTGCTTTAGAAAAGCAAAATGTAGAATTGCCTTCGGGAAAATTAACAGGAGCCAACACAGAGCTTACAGTTAAAACTATGGGTAACTTAGCTAAGCCCGAAGAATTTAATAACATTGTCATTTCGGCAGATGGGAATAAAATTGTTCGTCTGAGTGACATTGGCTATGCTGAGTTAGGGGCCGAAAATTTAGAAACGCAATTAAAAACGAATAATCAGCCAATGGTTGGTTTGGCTATTATCCCACAACCGGGTACTAACTATTTGGACATTGCTAAGCAATTTTACAAACAATACGCCATTTTCAAAAAAGAGTTACCTAAAGATATTCAGATTAATGTGGCTTTAGACAATACGTTATTCATTAAAAAATCGGTTATAGAAGTTGCTGAGACTTTATTGATTTCTATACTTTTAGTAATTCTAATCATCTTTTTATTTTTTAGAGATTGGGCCATTGCCTTTCGTCCTCTTATTGATATACCCGTTTCTTTGATTGCCACTTTTTTTATTATGTATTTATGTGGTTTCTCGGTTAACGTTTTAACCCTTTTGGCTATTGTCCTGGCTACAGGACTGGTAGTTGATGATGGAATTGTTGTTACAGAAAACATTTTCAAAAAAGTTGAACAAGGTATGTCACCAATTGAAGCAGCTATCAAAGGTTCGAATGAAATTTTCTTCGCAGTAATTTCAATCTCCATTACTTTGGCTGCTGTGTTTTTACCGATAATCTTTTTAGAAGGATTTGTTGGGAGGTTATTTAGAGAATTTGGGGTCGTTATTGGTGCAGCGGTATTAATTTCTGCATTCGTCTCATTGACATTAACTCCTATGTTAAACGCTTACCTGATGAAAGGCGGAGAGCAGAAAAAAACCAAATTCTATACCTTTACGGAGCCTTATTTTGAAGGACTAAACAAAGGATATGCTAGTGCATTAGAGCGATTTATGAAAAAAAAGTGGTTGAGTTTTCCAATCGTAATAATTTGTTTTGGACTGATCCTCTTATTTTACAAAATCATTCCAAAAGAAACGGCACCCTATGATGATCGAAGTATGGTTATTGTTGGTGTTTCCACACCAGAAGGAGCTACTTATGACTATACAGACCGTTTTATGACAGATTTATCAAAATTGATAGACGATTCAATTCCGGAGAAAAAAATTGCCTTAGTCATTACTGCGCCTGGATTTGCTTCTGCTTCTGTTAATAGTGGAAGGGTTAGGTTGGCCCTAAAAGACCCGGAAGACAGACAAAAGGCCCAGAAAGAAATTGCGGATAATTTAACTAAATGGACTAAGAAATATTCACAGGCCAAAGTTACCGTTTCAGAGCAACCTACTATCGCTGTAAATAAAAAAGGTGGGCTTCCTATACAGTATATTATTCAAGCACCTAATTTTGAAAAACTTCGGGAGAAAATTCCGCAATTTATAGATTTGGCGAATCAGAATGATACCTTTTCAAATGTAGATGTGAATTTGAAATTTAACAAACCTGAAATTAATGTGACTATAGACCGGGAAAAAGCAGAGAGCTTAGGCATATCTGTTTTGGACATTGCCCAAACATTACAGTTGTCTTTAAGTGGACAACGTTTTGGTTACTTTATGCGTAATGGCAAACAATACCAAGTTATAGGACAGTTTGATAAGAAGGACCGCGATGAACCTCTTGATTTAACGTCTATGTTTGTTAAAAATAATAAAGGAGCATTAATCCAATTGGACAATGTGGTCAAAGTTGACGAACAAAGTAATCCACCACAATTGTATCATAACAATCGCTATATGTCGGCCACCGTATCGGCTGGTTTAGCACCTGGTAAAAGCATCAGTGACGGAATTGAAGCAATGGATGAGATAAAATCTAAAGTACTTGATAGTAGTTTTACCACCGATTTAGGAGGAGAATCAAGGGATTTTGTTGAAAGCAGTTCGAATACGATGTTTGCTTTTGGCTTGGCCTTATTGTTAATCTATTTGATATTGGCAGCCCAGTTTGAAAGTTTCATAGATCCTTTTGTCATTATCCTTACAGTTCCAATGGCTGTTGCAGGGGCCCTATTTTCTTTATGGCTATTTGGTCAAACATGGAACATCTTTAGTCAAATCGGAACGGTGATGTTAATAGGTTTAGTGACCAAAAACGGTATCTTAATTGTAGAATTTGCAAACCAATTGCGTGATAAAGGAATGTCTAAATATGATGCCATTATCCACGCATCAGAAGCAAGATTACGCCCTATTCTAATGACTAGTTTAGCTATAGCTTTGGGGGCTTTACCCATTGCCTTATCGCTTGGAGCAGCTTCTAGCAGTAGGATTGGAATGGGTGTAGTAATTGTAGGCGGAACTATTTTCTCTTTGTTATTGACCTTATTTGTTATTCCGTCTTTTTACATGATGTGGTCAAAAATCAAAAAACACCGTCCTGAATTTGATAACGTGGAAGCTTTGGAAAAATAATTGATTATGAAATTGAAATCACTATATGTCATCGTAATTCTAAGTTGCTTTATGGCAAAAATGCAAGCGCAAGAACTATTGAAATTGGAAGATGCCGTAAAAATAGCGTTGGAAAACAATTTTGCTATTCGCATCGCGTCCAATAATTTAAAAATGGATGAAGCTAATGCAACTATAGGAAATGCAGGTATGTTGCCTAAAGTAACGGCGAACATTCTAGACAACAATAGCATTCAAAATAGCTCTCAAACAAGACAAGACGACACAAAAACGGAATTGAATAATGCCAAAAACAAAAGTTTAACCTATGGCGTTGGCCTAGATTGGACCGTATTTGATGGTTTTAAAATGTTTGCTAAAAAAAGTCAGCTTTCCGAATTACAAAAGCTTGGTGACTCTAATCTAAAACTTACTATTATTACTAAAATAAGCGATGTAAATACTACTTATTTTGATTTGGTCCAGCAGCAACAGCAGCTAGCCGCAATTGATAGTTCCCTAGTTATTTCCAATCAAAGATTAACCATTGCACAAAACCGATTTAGCATCGGCAAAGCTTCCAAATTAGAAGTTTTGAATGCACAAGTCGATTTAAATACAGATCAAACGGTACAATTAAAACAAAGGGAAACGCTGGCTAATACTAAAATAATACTGAATCAACTTTTAGCAAGAGATGTAAAAACAGCGTTTTTTGTGGTGGCCGAAATTGTTGTAGATAAAAATTTGTTGTTACCGTCCTTAACGGATTTAGCCATCAAACAAAACCCGCAACTCGAAGCTCAAATAATCAATAAAAGAGTGGCAGAATTGCAGTTGAAGCAAGTAATCGCTAATCGTTATCCAGTAGTCAAAGTTACTACTGGCTATAATTTTACTGAGAGCCAATCGAGTTTAGGATTCACTTCATCCTCCTATGCAAGAGGATTAAATTATGGTTTTAGTGCTAGTCTGAATCTATTTGATGGGTTTGCTCAAAAACGTACAGAAAAAATTGCCAAATTGGAAATTGAAAATTCGAAAATTGCAATAGACCAACAAACAAATGCTTTGAAAGCTCAATTGGAAAGTGGCTACCAAACCTATATCACAAATTTAGACTTGATGGATTTAGAAGACAAAAATGAAGCTATTGCAAAACAGAATCTTGAAATTACACTAGAAAAATTTAGAATTGGTACTATAACTCCTATTGAGTTCAGAACAGCACAATTGAATTTCATTAACGCTAAAGTTAGAAATACAATTGCTCAATTTCAGGCAAAACAATCTGAAATCAATTTAAAAGAATTGGCTGGAAATTTAAGTTTTTAAAATATTTTCGAATTAATAACCTGGTATAAAATGGTTCAATACAACCCTAAAGACTGGATTACTTTTATCTTTCGATTTCATAAGTCGGATACCTTTCGACAATTATTACCGATGATGGTATTCATTGGAATTTATGCTGGAGTCATTTGTTACTTGGAAACAGATTATTATAAATTGGCTGAAGATAGTCATGTCAAAAACATTTCGATCATGCATGGCATGTTGGGATTTGTCATCTCCTTATTATTAGCTTACCGAACAAATACCGCTTATGACCGCTGGTGGGAAGGCCGAAAATTATGGGGTGCCTTGGTGAATAACAGTCGGAATTTAGCCCTTAAATTGTCGGTTATACTAAAAGAAGATCACGATAAAAGATATCTTCGCTTTTTGATTCCAACTTACGCTTCGGTTTTGGCTAAGCATTTGCGTGATGAAGAAGTGGGGCAGCTCTTATTTGACGATGTTGATTTAAAAATTGACCATCATAAACACAAGCCAAACCAAGTTGCTAAAGCAATATATCAAAAAATACAAGACCTGCATCAATCTGGTAAAATAACTGGAGATCAATTAATTGTATTGAATGGAGAATTGCTTTCTTTCACAGATGTATGTGGAGCTTGTGAACGAATCAAAAACACCCCTATCCCCTACTCTTACAGTGCCTTTATTAAGAAGTTTATTTTCTTTTATATAATGACATTACCTTTTGGTTATGTCTTTAGTTTGGGTTATTATGTAATTCCAGTAGTAGTCTTTATCTTTTATGTCTTGGCAAGTTTGGAATTAATTGCAGAGGAAATTGAAGATCCCTTTGGTGGTGATGCTAATGACTTACCTACTGCAAAGATTGCTTCCAATATAAAAAAACACATTGAAGAAATTTTATGATTTCATTTTTGGGTTATGCCAATTAAAATAGTACTTTAGTAATGATTATTTCAAACCATGTCCATAAAAGCATTACTTCATAAACCGGCACTCACTCATGAAAAGTCTCTAAAGACTTTAGTGGAAAATAGGACGATTTTCTCACTAGACCATTGTGAACTAAATATTTTTGAAACTTATCAAAAATCGGATTTGGTTCCATTAAGGTTTAATGACTTGGTGGTTACTAGTATGCTTCGTGGTAAAAAAATAATGCATTTATTTGACGAACCACAGTTTGAATACCTGCCTGGAGAAACAGTAATTGTACCTTCAAATGTAGAAATGAAGATTGATTTTCCGGAAGCTTCTAAAGATAATCCTACTCAATGCATTGCTTTAGCTATTGATAATAATATCATCAATAATACGTTGGCTTTTCTTAATGAAAAGTATCCTAAAGAAGGGAAAAGTAATTTATGGAAATTAGATCATGAAAATTATTTCTTTTATAATAATGTAGAATTGGCAGGGACGATAAACAAATTGATTAAGGAATGCATGGGTGATTCTATTACAAAAGACGCTATAGCAGATTTAACCTTGCAAGAGCTTATTATTCGTATTATTCAAACTCAAACGGCAAAGCGATTTGAAAATGAAAAACTGATTGATAGTAACAGTCCAATTACGCCTTCTATAGAGTTTATCAAAAACAATATACGGGAGTCCATAAATTTAAAAGACTTGAGTGATAAAGCTTGTATGAGCACCACTTCTTTTTATCGCTATTTTAAAAGAGAATTGGGCATGAGTCCCATTGAGTACATTTTGAATGAAAAAATAAAATATGCTAAGAAACTTTTAAGCAATCCAAAGATCCATGTAAATGAAGTATCTTATGCCACAGGGTTTGAAGACTGTAACTACTTTATAAGACTTTTTAAAAAATATGAGGGTGTTACTCCAAAACAATACCAATTAATGAATTATACTTCTCATTAATCGTAAGTATTAATGGTAACAGGGTCTAATTGCTCTAGTTCATTGGGAGTAAATAACCGGTATTTGATGATGAACGTTTTTCCGTAGGGAGTCTCTAATGAAAAGCCACCTGCTCCTATTCCGTCCATAACATCTAAGGTGAAGTGAGCATTTTTCCAATATTCGTATAAATCTTTATCAAGCCAAAAATCAAAACCATCTACTTGCCCAATACAGACATCACCCGTTCTAGTGTAAAAGCCTCCTTTTTCAAAACATTGCGGCTGTGTTCCTTCGCAGCAACCGCCTGCTTGGTAGAACATTAAATCTCCGAATTTATCTTTCAGCATGGCAATGACTGCTAATGCTTCTTCAGTAACTGCTATTCTTTTCATCTTTTATCATTTAAATAAAACAAACCGCAAATCAACTTAAAGAAGCCAATCTGCGGTGAGTCCTAAATTATTGCTTTTTTTCTTAAAAGAAACCTAATTTGCTTTTACTATAAGAAATTAACATGTTTTTTGTTTGACGGTAATGTGCCAACATCATTTTGTGATTCTCTCTTCCTATACCCGATTGTTTATAACCACCAAATGGTGCACCTGCTGGATAGGCATGATAGCTGTTTACCCATACTCTACCTGCATGAATTGCTCTAGGCACTTGGTACAGTTCATGAGCATCACGGGTCCACACTCCTGCTCCTAAACCATATAGTGTATCATTTGCGATAGCAATAGCTTCCTCTGTAGTTTTAAATGTGGTAACGGCTAAAACTGGTCCAAATATTTCTTCTTGAAAGATTCTCATCTTATTTGTTCCTTTGAAAACCGTAGGTTTGATATAGTAACCTGTATCTAAATCACCTCCCAATTTGTTTTCATCGCCACCAATTAACAATTCGGCACCTTCTTCTTTTCCTAAATTAATGTAGGACATAATTTTATCTTTCTGTACTTTGGAAGCTTGAGCTCCCATCATTACTGTTGGGTCTAGAGGATTTCCTGTTTTTACCGCCGCAACTCTTTCTATAACTCTTTCTATAAATCTATCATAGATATCTTCATGTACCAACAAACGCGAAGGACAAGTACAAACTTCTCCTTGGTTTAAACAATACAATACAGCACCTTCTATTGCTTTATCAAGAAATTCATCATCAGCGTCCATTACTGACGGAAAGAAAATGTTTGGTGATTTACCTCCAAGTTCTAAGGTTACTGGAACAATATTTTCAGTAGCATATTGCATTACCATTCTTCCTGTAGCTGTTGAACCTGTAAAGGCCGCTTTAGCTACTTTTGGATTAGTTACTAAAGCTCTTCCTAATTCAGAACCAAAACCATTTACAACATTAATAACCCCTGCCGGAATTAAATCTCCTATTATTTCCATCAATATCATGATGGATATAGGTGTATTTTCAGCTGGTTTTAACACTACACAGTTTCCTGCAGCTAATGCCGGTGCTAATTTCCAAACAGCCATTAAGATCGGGAAATTCCATGGAATAATTTGTGCAATGACTCCGATTGGTTCATGAACAATTAAAGAAACAGTAGTTTCGTCCAACTCACTTACGGAACCTTCTTCTGCTCTAATTACTCCAGCAAAATAACGGAAGTGATCAATAGCTAACGGCAAATCAGCAGCTAAAGTTTCCCGTACAGCTTTTCCATTATCTACTGTTTCGGCTGCTGCTAAATAGGCTAAGTTATCTTCCATCACTTGCGCAATTTTAATTAGCATATTGCTTCGGTCCGTAACGGAAACTTTACTCCATGTTTTAAATGCTTCGTATGCTGCATCGACTGCTAAGGATAAATCATCTTTATTTGAATGTGCTGCTTTAGTAAACACTTTTCCGTCTACCGGAGACACCACATCAAAATACTGTCCTGATGCAGGGGGAACAAACTTTCCTCCAATGTAGTTATCATATTTATCTTTAAATGTGGGTCTTTGAATTAAATTACTCATAGTATTAAATTTTTGGTTTACCCAAAAGTACCTCCTATCCTTTTTTCAGAATAGCACATTTCGAGCAATCTATAGCACAATTTTAATGATATGAAAATATTAATAACTGATAATTGCAAAAACCAAAAAAAACACCTTAAAAAATCAACAATATGACAATCCTCTAAAATAAAAAACGTACTGTTTACTAATGAAAATATATTTTAATCTAAAATCTACAATCCTTATATTTGCAGCCTTAAATAGGTATACATGAGAATTTCATACAATTGGTTAAAACAATTTATTAAAATAGATTTAAAATCAGAAGAAACTTCGGCTATCCTCACTGATTTAGGTCTGGAAGTAGAGGTGGTTGAGAAATACCAATCGGTTCGTGGCGGTCTTGAAGGAGTGGTTGTAGGTCACGTGTTAAGTTGTGAAAAACATCCTGATGCCGATCGCTTGAAAATTACTAAAGTAGACTTAGGAGATGGAACACCTGTACAAATTGTCTGCGGTGCTGCAAATGTAGCTGCAGGTCAAAAAGTTCCTGTTGCTACTATTGGTACCAAATTATTTGACAAGGAAGGTTTAGAATTTGAAATCAAAAAAGGAAAAATACGCGGACAAGAAAGTCATGGTATGATTTGTGCAGAAGACGAATTAGGATTGGGTTCTAGTCATGAAGGAATTATGGTATTGGACGACAAACTAAAACCTGGAACCCCTTGCGCCAAAGTATTCAACATTGAAGATGATGAAGTATTTGAAATTGGCCTGACTCCCAACCGAGCAGATGCTATGTCTCACTATGGAGTAGCTCGTGACCTTCGGGCAAGTTTATTACAAAAGAATAGTAATATTGAATTGATTACTCCTTCGGTGAGTACATTTCGCATTGATAAAAGAACACTTAAAATTGATGTGGATGTTAAAGATAATAAATTGGCACCTAGATATTGTGGTGTTACTCTCTCTGGAATAACTGTAAAACCTTCTCCAGATTGGTTACAAAACAGATTAAAAGCCATTGGGCTTTCCCCTAAAAACAACATTGTTGACGTTACTAATTATATATTACATGATTTAGGACAACCCTTGCATGCTTTTGATGCTTCAAAAATCAATGGAAAAATCATCGTTAAGACTATGGCTGCTGGAACAAAATTCACCACCTTAGATGATGTAGAAAGAACGTTGCATGAAGAAGACCTAATGATTTGTGACGAAAAAGGAGCGCTTTGTATGGCAGGTGTATTTGGTGGAAAAAATTCGGGGGTAACTGAAACCACGAATACAATATTTCTTGAGAGTGCCTATTTCAATCCCATTTCTGTGCGTAAAACTGCTAAGAGACATGGATTAAATACAGATGCATCTTTTCGTTTTGAACGAGGCATTGACCCTAACATTACGGAATTTGCGTTAAAACGTGCAGCTTTATTGATTAAAGAAATAACAGGAGGCGAAATTACATCCGATATCATTGATATCTATCCGAAAGCCATTGAAGACTTCCGCGTGTTTTTGAACTTTGATAAAACAACAAAACTTATAGGCCAAGAATTATCAAAAGAAACTATTAAGAAAATTTTGGCTTCATTAGACATTAAAGTAACTACTGTTTCTGATGCTGGTTTAGGATTAATCATTCCCTCATATCGAGTAGATGTGCAGAGAGAAATTGATGTTATTGAAGAAATTTTGAGGGTGTATGGTTATAACAACATCAATTTTACAAAAAAACTAAATGCTACAGTGGCTAACTCAGCTCGTACCGAAGATTATAAAATTCAAAACATCATTGCCGCTCAATTGAATGCCAATGGGTTTCATGAAATGATGGCTAATTCATTAACCACTCCCGATTATGTAAAGTTAACGAACATGCTTAAAGAAGAATATAATGTAATGATGCTGAATCCGTTGAGTAATGACTTGTCAGCTATGCGTCAGTCTTTATTGTTCTCAGGATTAGAAGCGGTTTCGTATAATATTAACCGCAGAAATGGGGATTTGAAATTATTTGAATTTGGTAAAACCTACCACAAATTACCTTCAGGGTATGATGAGCCGAAACACTTAACCTTATTTGTTTCGGGAAACCGTGCGGATGAAAGTTGGACTTTGACTCAAAAACCAACAGACTTTTTCTTATTCAAAGGTTATGTAAATAGTATTTTAGAACGATTGGGAATTTGTAAAACACAAAACAAGCCGGTAGCGTCTGATGTCTTTGCCGAAGGTATGGCTATTACTTGTGGTCAAGACACCTTGGTTGAATTTGGCACCGTAAAAAAGTCAATTTTAAAACAGTTTGACATTAAGCAAGAAGTGTTTTATGCCGATTTCAATTGGAACCTACTATTAAAATTACTATCGACTAAAATCAAATTCACAGACATCCCTAAATATCCAGAAGTACGCCGAGATTTAGCGCTTTTGGTTGACGATGCCGTTGCTTTTGAATCTGTTTATGCTGTTGCACGTCAAACGGAGAAATCCTTATTGAAAGATGTAAATTTATTTGACGTATACCAAGGTAAAAACCTTCCAGAGGGTAAGAAGTCGTATGCCATAAGTTTCATCTTGCAAGACACGACTAAAACCTTGACAGAGGAGCAGATTGATAAAATCATGAACAAGCTTCAAAAGAATATGGAAAACGAACTGGGAGCAAGTTTAAGATAATAAAGTATCACTTCACTCTATAAAAATAAAAACCCTCTCATGACTGAGAGGGTTTTTATTTTTATAATCTAAATACTAATTATATTTTATTACGTTTTCGATCGTTTTCGTTCAAATAGATTTTTCTCAAACGAATAGATTTTGGCGTTACCTCTACATATTCGTCCTTTTGAATGTATTCTAAAGCTTCTTCTAAAGAGAAAATAATTGGCGGAATAATTCTCGCTTTTTCATCATTTCCTGAAGAACGAACGTTTGATTGCTTTTTAGCCTTAGTAACGTTGATACTCATATCATCACTACGAGAGTTTTCTCCAATAACCTGACCTTCGTAAATTTCGTCATTAGGATTAACGAAGAATTTACCACGATCTTGTAATTTATCAATAGAATATGGAATTGCTTTTCCGTTCTCCATAGAGATTAATGAACCATTGTTTCTTCCTGGAATTTCACCTTTGTATGGCTCATACCCAATATAACGGTGCGCCATGATGGCTTCACCTGCTGTAGCGGTCAACAATTGATTACGCAATCCGATAATTCCACGTGATGGGATGTTGAATTTCACAATCATTCGCTCCCCTTTAGCTTCCATAGAAAGCATTTCTCCTTTACGGATAGAAACAAACTCTACAGCTCTACCAGAAAGGTGCTCAGGTAAATCAATAGTTAATTCCTCAATTGGCTCACATTTTACTCCATCAATTTCTTTGATGATTACTTGTGGTTGTCCAATTTGCAATTCATATCCTTCTCTTCTCATCGTTTCAATAAGAACCGATAAGTGAAGTACACCACGACCAAAAACCATAAACTTATCTGCTGAGTCAGTTTCGCCTAATTTCATTGCTAGGTTTTTCTCTAACTCTTTAGTCAGTCTGTCCCTGATGTGTCTTGATGTCACAAATTTTCCTTCTTTACCAAAGAAAGGTGAATCATTAATCGTAAACAACATACTCATTGTTGGCTCATCGATAGCAATCGTTTGCAATGCTTCTGGGTTTTCAAAATCAGCGATAGTATCTCCAATTTCAAAACCTTCTACTCCAACGATAGCACAAATATCTCCTGCTATAACTTCGGCGACTTTTTTACGTCCAAGACCTTCAAAAGTGTGTAATTCTTTAATTCTTGATTTCATTATGGTGCCATCTCTCTTTACTAAAGAGATTGGCATTCCTTCTTTAAGAACACCTCTTTCTAAACGACCGATAGCAATACGCCCGGTGAAAGAAGAGAAATCTAAAGAGGTAATCAACATTTGAGGTGTTCCTTCAGATACTTTTGGAGCAGGCACATTGGCCACTACCATATCTAATAAAGGTTCGATATTGGTAGTCATATTTTCCCAGTGGTCAGACATCCAGTTGTTTTTGGCTGAACCGTAAACAGTTGGGAAGTCTAACTGCCATTCTTCTGCTCCTAATTCGAACATTAAGTCAAAAACCTTTTCATGTACTTCTTCAGGAGTACAGTTTTCCTTGTCTACTTTATTAATCACAACGCAAGGTTTTAAACCTAAATCGATTGCTTTTTGCAACACAAAACGCGTTTGAGGCATTGGCCCTTCAAATGCATCTACTAAAAGACAAACGCCATCAGCCATATTCAATACACGCTCAACTTCTCCACCAAAATCGGCGTGACCTGGGGTATCGATAATATTGATTTTTGTACCTTTATAAACTACTGAAACGTTTTTAGATGTTATGGTAATTCCTCTTTCACGCTCAAGGTCGTTGTTGTCAAGAATTAAGTCACCTGTATTTTCGTTTTCACGAAATAATTGACAGTGATACATGATTTTGTCAACCAAAGTAGTTTTACCGTGGTCAACGTGAGCAATAATTGCAATATTTCTGATAGATTCCATGTGTGCTTTTTTGTGGGTGCAAAGGTACACTTTATTTTTAGATAAAAAACCAATAACAAATTAGTTTACACTTTATTAAAATTAAGCTCATAGTTCATAAAATCCTTGATAAGTTTTAATACAATTTTTTTCAACTAAATTGAAAATATATATATTTGGTGTAATGAAAAATAATTCCAACAAAATAACCATAACCTACATCCTTATTTTAACGATTGTGGCTGTCTTAGGTCATTATTTTGTTTTGAGTTTTTCTGCTGCAACTTCACCCGAAGCTATTTTAAAATACAATTACGTAAAAGATCTTCTCTTAATCTTATTTTCAAGTTTATTTTTTAAATACATTTTGATTCAAAACGACAAGAAAAACGAATCTGTATTTAAGAAACTTCAAGAAACCAATAATGAGATTATTGATTCCAATGAACGATATGACATCGTTGCTAAAGCGACTAGCGATACTATATGGGACTGGAAAATAGAAGAAGACAGTTTTATATGGAACAAAGGGATCCAAGGCGTTTTTGGTTATAGTAAAGAAGACGTGGGCAAAACATCTAAATGGTGGTTTGATAGAATACATCCAGAAGATAGTTTAAAAATGTCTGTCAAGCTTTATTCATTTTTGGAACAAAAGACGGAAAAATGGCAAGATGAATACCGTTTTCAGTGTGCCGATGGAAGTTTTAAATATGTATTCGATAGAGGATTTTTAGTAAAAGACAAAGAAGGCAAACCCATTCGTATGATTGGGGCTATTCAGGACGTTACTAAACAAAAAGAAGAAGAGCAACGACTGAGACTTTTAGAAACGGTAATTACGCAAACAAAGGATGCTGTGATGATTACGGACATCGATACGACGGAAAATGTTATTCCCAACATCATCTTTGTCAATTCTGCTTTTACCGATATGACTGGATTTCCCGCAGAAGAAGTTATTGGAAAATCACCTGCAATGTTCTTTGGTCCGAAATCAGATATTATGGAATTTGACAAATTAAAAACGTCAATTCAAGATTATAAAGAATGCTTTATTGAAACCATAAGTTACAAAAAAAACAAAGATGAGTTTTGGGTAAACTTTTCAATGATACCCATTACTAATAAAGACGGCGAACATTCTCACTGGATTTCGATTCAACGAGATGTGACAGAAGAAAAAGTACGTGATAAAGAAAGAGAACAACTCATTAGAGAACTTACCCAAAACAATAAGGACTTAAAGCAGTTTTCTTATATAACCTCTCACAATCTAAGAGCTCCACTTTCAAATCTAACAGGATTATTAAATCTCCTAGACGACATGATTGTGGAAGACCTTGAACTAAAAGAAATCCTTAATGGTTTTTCTAAGTCTACCCACCTGTTAAATGAGACTATAAATGATTTGGTTAAAGTTGTAATTATCAAAGACAATCCATCAATTGAAAAAGAAAAAGTATTAATTAAAGAAATTTTTGAAAATGTATTTAATCAATTAAGTTTTTTGATTAGCTTACACAAACCTATTCTTAAGATTGATTTGGAAGAAGTAACTATTTTAAACATCAACAAATCATATTTAGAAAGTATTTTTTTAAATTTACTAACTAACTCTATAAAATACAGGTCAGAGAATCGACAATTAAGAGTATCTATCACATCAAAAGTGATAGAAGACAATTTGATTTTAACCTTTAAGGATAATGGAATTGGAATTGATTTACAAAGAAATAAAGATAAAATATTTGGACTATACCAACGTTTTCATAACCACCCAGACAGTAAAGGACTTGGCCTTTATTTAGTCAAATCACAAGTAGAAGCAATGGGAGGTACTATTACCGTGGAAAGTGAAATAGGAAAAGGGACCACATTTACAATTATTTTTAAAAATAACTAAGCCATGCTAGATAAGATTTTTTGTGTAGATGATGATGCCATAACCCTTATGCTTTGTAAAAAAGTGATTGAGCGCGTGTCTTTCGCTAATGAAATAATAACGGCTCAAAATGGAGAAGAGGCCTTTGCTTATTTCAAAACATTGGCAGATAAACAAAAAACACCTACTGATTACCCTAAACTTATTTTATTAGACCTCAATATGCCAATAATGAACGGCTGGGAGTTCCTTGATGCATATCAAGAATGCGGTTATCAAAACATCTTTAAAGAGGCTAAATTTATAGTTCTTTCCTCTACTATCGACCCTCAAGATGTTGATAAAGCTAAGAAATACAGCGCTGTTTTGGATTTCTTATCAAAGCCTATTACAAAAGAAATGTTAGAAGATTTAAAATCTAAATTATAAATTAGTTCTTTCTTCTTTGATATAAATAAAAAAAGCACTCAAAACGAGTGCTTTTTTTATTTATCTTTCAACGAGTAAGATTATAACTTGGTAACGTGTTTTGTTAATTTAGATTTTAAATTAGCAGCTTTATTATCATGAATGATATTTTTCTTAGCTAATTTATCAATCATAGAAATTACAGCGGATAACTTTGCAGACGCATCTGATTTATCTGTAGCTAATCTTAATGCTTTAATAGCATTACGAGTAGTTTTGTGTTGGTATCTATTTAATACTCTTTTTTTCTCGTTACTTCTAATTCTTTTTAAAGCTGACTTGTGATTTGCCATTTTTCCTTTTCTTTTATTTAAATTGTAGCCCGTAGGGGAATCGAACCCCTCTTACCAGGATGAAAACCTGGCGTCCTAACCGATAGACGAACGGGCCATCTTTCTCAATGCGGATGCAAAAATACAACTATTTTTTATTTTCACAAGAGTCAGGATAATTTTTTTTCTATTTTTTTTAGTAAGCTTTCGCAAATAGCACTCTACCAGTAGATTTAGCTCCAGAAAAAATACACTTTCCTTCTTCTTCTATCCTATCTAACGGTATACATCTAATAGTTGCCTTGGTTAAATCTTTAATTTTCTCCTCTGTTTCTGTGGTTCCATCCCAATGAGCCGATATAAAGCCTGTTTTATTTTCCAATACCTCTTTGAACTCTTCAAATGAATTTACTTCTGTAATATGAGTGTCTCGATAATCAAGTGCACGATTGAATAAATCCTTTTGAATTTGTTGTAACAACCCAGAAACATATTCAACGGCACCATCCTTTGAAATGACTTCCTTTGAAAGTGTATCTCTACGAGCTATTTCAAAAGTACCATTTTCAATATCTTTTGGACCTACAGCAATCCTAACCGGAACTCCCTTTAATTCCCATTCCGCAAACTTGAAACCTGGCTTTTGTGTCGTTCTATTATCAAACTTAACTGACACGCCTAACTTTTTAAATGAAGCTGTTAAATCATTAGCTACAGTTGAAATAATATCAAATTCTTCATCTGTTCTAAAAATTGGAACAATCACAACTTGTATTGGTGCTAAATTAGGTGGCAAAACCAATCCATTATCATCTGAATGCGTCATCACCAATGCACCCATCAAACGAGTAGAAACACCCCAAGAAGTTCCCCACACATACTCTTGTTTCCCATCTTGATTTGCAAATTTAACGTCAAATGCTTTAGCAAAGTTTTGACCTAAAAAATGAGAAGTACCAGCTTGCAAAGCCTTTCCGTCCTGCATTAAAGCTTCAATACAATAGGTTTCATCTGCACCTGCAAATCGTTCTGTTTCGGTTTTCAACCCCTTAATTACTGGTATTGCCATAAAGGACTCAGCAAAATCAGCATAAACATGCATCATTTTTTCAGATTCCTCAATTGCTTCTGCTTTGGTTGCATGTGCTGTATGTCCTTCTTGCCATAAAAACTCAGCAGTTCTTAAAAATAAACGTGTACGCATTTCCCAACGCACAACATTAGCCCATTGATTTATCAATAGGGGCAAATCTCTATAGGATTGCACCCAGTTTTTGTATGTTGACCAAATGATTGCTTCACTTGTAGGACGCACGATTAACTCCTCTTCTAACTTAGCATTTGGATCAACCATTAACTTTCCTGGACGAGTTTCGTCATTTTTTAAACGATAATGAGTAACGATAGCACATTCCTTAGCAAAACCTTCTGCATTTTTTTCCTCAGCTTCAAACATGCTTTTTGGCACAAAAAGAGGAAAATACGCATTGCTATGACCGGTCTCTTTGAACATACGATCCAATTCAGCTTGCATCTTTTCCCATATAGCATACCCGTATGGTTTAATAACCATACAGCCTCTAACTCCAGAGTTCTCGGCTAAATCAGCCTTAACCACTAGTTCGTTATACCATTTGGAATAGTCCTCTTCTCTCTTTGTTAAGTTCTTACTCATAATGAATAGTTTGGCATAAAAATTGTTTAACTTTTTTTAACTAAATAGTTCGGCAAAACTAACTATTTTTGTATAGTCCAACAATAAAAATGCTATAGATATGAAAACTTATTATTATTCTCTTTGCAGATTGTCCATTTACACTCTAATTGGATTAATCGCTGTTACGGTTACATCATGTGGTTCTTATCAAAACAGCTCATATTATGATTCAGATGGTGTTTATGGAGGCGACAATAAAACACAATCTAGCGACAAAACACAAAGCACTAAATATCAAGAGTATTTCAGTGACCTAAATAAAAACCCTGAAATCGTAACAAATGTAGACAACTATAGCAGTGTGTCTAATGACTCAATAGCAAAAACTGAAAATTATAATTCTGGAAATTCAAGTTGGGGAAGTAATCCTCAGTCAGTAACTGTTAATGTTTATGATAATAATTGGGGATATGGGTATTGGAATAACTATTGGTATGGTAATTACTGGGGGTGGAATAGTTATGGCCCTTCTTTGAGTTGGGGTTGGAATAGCTGGTATGGGCCGAGTTGGTCTTTTGGCTGGAGTAATTGGTATGGTCCTAATTGGTATGGCGGTTATTACGGATATAATAATTGGTGCGGCAATTACTATAATAACTACTATAATAACTATAATAACGGCGGTGGACGAAGAGGACCTACTTATAATGGATATGTTTCAAATGGACGATATGCCAGTAATCGTTATTCAAATAACCGAACAACATCTACTGTATATTCTCCTGGCAGAAATAGTTCGTTTTCTGGCCAACCAAACTCTAGAACTACCTATAGCAATACTAGAACAAATTCTTCAAATAGTAACTATACCTATGGATCTCCTAGAACTAATACAAACCCGAGTTACTCTACCCCAAGAAACAATGTAAGAACCGAATCAACACCTGTACGTAGTTATACTCCAAGCACCAATAACGGTGGAGGACGCTCTACCTACGGCGGTGGCGGATATGGTGGCGGAAGTTATGGTGGTGGAAGTTCATCTGGTGGTGGTGGCAGATCATCCGGTGGTGGAGGACGAAGATAATTAATTCTCACAAAAACATATTTAGAATTCAAAATACTTATGAAAAAGAACTTATTATTATTATTAACCTGCATCTATTTTTTTAAACTTCAAGCACAAGAAGTTAGAGTTGAAGATGCCTTAAGATATGCGGTAGACAACATTACTGGAACGGCACGTTATAGAGCAATGGGCGGTGCGTTTGGTGCTCTTGGCGCTGACTTATCGGCATTAAACCAAAATCCGGCAGGATCTTTATTTTTCAACAATAATTATGCTACTGCTACCGGATCTATAAATTACTCTAAGAACAGTTCTTTGTATTTTGGAACTCGAGTAAACGACTCCGATACTTCCTTGGACTTAAACCAAGCAGGTGCTGTGTTTATTTTTGTGGATAATCATACTAAAACGGATTGGAAGAAAATTGCTGTAGCCTTTAATTACGAAAATTCAAATAATTTTAATAACAGTGTTTATTCAGCAGGAACAAACCCAAATCACTCAATTGGAAATTATTTTGTGAACTTTGCCCAAGGTTATAATGAAAACGAATTAAGCACTTCTAGTTATTCAAACTTTGGCTTTGATGGACAGCAAGCATATATAGGTTATCAAGCATTCTTGATAGATCCGATTACTAGCAGCACCTACACAAGTAACGTACCATCAGGAGCTCATTATTATCAAGATAACTATATAACTTCAACAGGTTATAACGGAAAGATCACAGGTAATTTTGCTGCTCAATATAAAAACTATTTGTTTTTAGGAGTGAATATTAATGCCCATTTTACAGATTATGTTAGAACAACATCACTCTATGAGCAAAATGACAGTCCTGCCACTGTTAAAGTATCTTCCATTCAATTTGATAATGAGTTACATACTTTTGGTTCTGGTATTTCGTTTAATCTAGGAGCTATAATAAAACCAATTCCTCAAGTAAGACTTGGAGTCGCTTATGAATCTCCAACTTGGTATCACCTAACAGATGAATTAACACAAAGAGTTATAGGCAATAGCATTAGTGGCACACAATCCTATCCTCCTGACATTGTTGACCCTCAAATAACCAATGTTTACGACCCTTATAAAATACAAACACCATCAAAATGGACTGGAAGTTTTGCTTATGTTTTTGGAAAAAAGGGATTAGTTAGTATTGATGTATCAACAAAAAACTATAATGAAACCAGATTCAAACCTAAAAATCTATATTCTGATTTGAATACCATTATGCGTAATGATTTAACAAATGCAACAGAAGTTAGAGTTGGCGCAGAATATAGAATAAAACTAATTAGCCTAAGAGGGGGATATCATTTTGACCAAAGTCCGTATAAAGTGGACCAGGCGTTTGGAGACTTAACCGGATATTCTGGGGGAATAGGATATAATTTGGGGGATAGTAAAATTGATATCGCGTATTCTTATGATCATAGAAATTACAATCAATATTTAATATCTTCGGGGATGCCAGACCCTGCGAGAATTAGTCGGTATAACAATAATATAGTGGTAAGTTATTCTGTTAACTTTTAAGGAAATACAATATATCTCAAAGAAAAGGACCATTTCGGAAACGGAGTGGTTTTTTTATTTTAACGTTAGTCCAGACAATTTAATTTGAAATAAAAGCGTAGTTTTGCACATCCTTAGCGTAAATCAGGGATTAAATCTATGAGAACTAAGTCTTTAAAAAAAAATAAAATTAATGTTATTACTCTTGGATGTTCAAAAAACACCTATGATAGTGAAGTTTTAATGGGCCAACTCAAAGCCAGTGGAAAAGATGTAGTGCATGAACAGGAAGGAAACATTGTTGTCATAAATACTTGTGGGTTTATTGATAATGCAAAAGCAGAATCAGTTAACACTATATTAGAATATGCCGATAAAAAAGAAAAGGGCTTAGTAGATAAAGTATTTGTAACCGGCTGCTTATCTGAACGATATCGTCCTGACTTAGAAAAAGAAATCCCTAATGTTGACCAATATTTTGGAACAACTGAATTGCCATTATTATTAAAAGCCTTGGGTGCTGATTACAAGCATGAACTACTAGGAGAACGATTAACAACTACCCCTAAGAACTATGCCTATTTGAAAATTGCTGAAGGATGTGATAGGCCTTGCAGTTTTTGTGCCATTCCAATTATGCGAGGTAAACATGTATCGCAAACTATAGAAAAGTTAGTAAAAGAAGCCGAAGGATTAGCTAAAAACGGAGTAAAAGAACTTATCCTTATCGCACAAGATTTGACGTACTATGGTTTAGATTTATACAAAAAAAGAAATCTAGCGGAATTACTTGAAAATCTAGTAAAAGTTGAAGGTATAGAATGGATTCGATTACATTATGCTTTCCCGACAGGATTTCCAATGGATGTCTTAGAATTGATGAAACGAGAACCTAAAATTTGTAATTATATTGACATCCCTTTACAGCATATTTCGGACAATATATTGAAATCCATGCGCAGAGGAACTACAAAAGAGAAAACTACAAAATTGCTAAAGGATTTTCGGGAAGCAGTTCCAGGAATGACGATTAGAACTACGCTAATAGTAGGTTATCCCGGGGAAACACAAGAAGATTTTGAAACAATGAGAGATTGGGTACAAGAAATGAAATTTGAGCGCTTAGGGTGCTTCACCTACTCTCATGAAGAAAACACCCATGCCTTTCAATTGGAAGATAATGTTCCTGAAGAAATAAAACAAGCACGTGCTGCTGAGATCATGGACTTACAATCGCAGATTTCATGGGATTTAAACCAAGAAAAAATAGGGCAAACATTTAAATGTATCATTGATCGCAAAGAAGGACAATATTTTATCGGAAGAACGGAATTTGATAGTCCGGATGTTGATAATGAAGTACTTATTGACGCAACACAATTCTTTGTAAAAACAGGCGAATTTGTGAACATAAAAATTATCGATGCAACAGAGTTTGACCTTTATGGCGAACCCGCATAATAAAAAAAACTCCAATAAAATTGGAGTTTTTTTTATTATTAAAAGTTGAGACTCATACCCACTACTACAAAATTTTTGCCAAATGTTTCCAGATTACTTTTTGCTTCATTGTGAATGTAATTAATAAAAAGAGGCATTGTAACACCTTTCCCTAAAGCAATTTCTTTGGTTGCTTTTAAGCCCATATTTACAAAAGAAACTTTATCATAATCAGCGTTGGTATAATATTCTGCTTTATTATTTAACACCACACCTATTACCGGATCGAATTCAATATCTTTAATACTACTATAGGGTAATTTATTAAAAGGCAGCAAGGAATATCCCAATTCAATATAGGTTGTGAAGTTTTGTTTTGGATTATTCCCAAAGCTATCATAACGATAATCATTCCCGGCAACTAATGTACTTATGGTTGCATTAAAAGGATATTTATATCCTTCTGAAAAATCAAAATATAAAGTAGCATCTACTGTTTTTACACCGTTTTTCCCATAGTTGAAAAAGCTATTATTGACACCATCTACTCTACTTACAGACGGCCAGTAATAATCCCACAGCTGAAACTGCAGATAATCGGTAATTTGGTAGGTTGCATAAAAATCCATTTCTTGATACCCTTTGTAGGCTGTTACTCCATCGGGATAAAAATAATCTCCTTTAAAATTTGTAGTAGCCCAAAACCCTAATGAGAATTTTGGTGTAACTGCATATTCAACGGTAGGCTGTATTGATACGTAATCACCTCCCCAACATTGTCCGCGCCATAGGTAACGGCTTACTATATCTAGTTTTATAGTAAGCTTCTTTTCTTTTTCAAAATTGGTAGTATCAAGCGAAACGTTGTTTACTTGCGAATGCAATTGTGTTGACAAGATAGCATAAAACACTAATAATACAATCTTACACTTCATCCCTATCTAATTTGTTCAAATATTTATCGATCAATTCGAATAATCGTTCTCTATTAAGTGGTTTTGTGATATAATCTATAAAACCAGCTTCCTCTATTTTAATTTTATCTTCTGAAGAAGAATAGGCTGTTTGGGCTATAATAGGCAAATTGGGTCTAATAGGTAGTATTTGTTCTAATGCTTCAAAACCATTCATTAAAGGCATTTTTATATCCATCAAGACTAGATCTATGTTAGGATTATTGAGGCAAATATCGACAGCTTCTTGACCATTAATAGCTCTTATAATGGTGTATTTTTTATGTTGCATCATTTTTTGAAACAACAAGAAATTAATGTTATCGTCTTCAGCGATCAAGATTACTTCATTTTCTGATTTTGTCTCTTCTAGGTTATTAATTGGCTTAACGACTATATGTTCTACTTTATCATAATTCAAAGGTATCGAGAAGTAAAACACTGACCCTTCCCCTACTTTGGAGGATAAACTGATTGTACCTCCTAACAGCTCTACATAGGCTTTTGAGATGGCTAATCCAAGTCCTAATCCACCTACTTTTATGGAGATATCACTATCAACGCGTTTGAAACGATCAAATATGTACTTGTGATTATCTTCGTCAATACCTAAGCCAGTATCTGTAACTTTAAAGTTGATTAGACTCTTCTTTTCATCTATTTCGTAGCCAAAAGCTACCTCGCCTTTATCAGTAAATTTTATAGCATTAGTAAGCAAATTAATCAGCACTTGCTTTAACTTGATATCATCCGTAATGATGTTGAATGCAGCTGGTTTAGTTGGTTTAATTAATTTAAAATTAATTGCTTTATTTTTTATAGTGATTTTTACCGTTTCATATAGTTCGTTAATACAAGACTCTAAATTGACTACCGTTAAATTTGGGATTAATTGATTGGAATCAATTTTAGACATTTCAATTAAATCATCTATAATAGAAACTAAATTTTTACCACTCTTTTCAATGACATTTAAGTATTCTATTTTTTCTGACTCATTTATTTCGGTATTAATAATTAACTCCGTAAATCCATTTATTGCATTCATTGGGGTTCTTATCTCGTGTGATAAATTGGCTAAAAATGATGACTTCAAACGGTCACTTTCTTCCGCTTTGATTTTGGCGTTGATTAGTTCAATTTTTTGATTGCTATTTTCTTCGAACAAATTACCAATATAGCTGAATTCTCCTGTAGTTTTTTTCAGTTCTTTTATGGCTTTTCTATTGCCGCTTTCAAGTGCTCTTCGCACTAAATCTAATGGATAATACACTAACCTTCGGGTATAAATAAGGCTTATTAATAAGTTAAGAAAGAAAGCAATAATTATGACATACAACAAATTGGTTGTGTTTTCGAAATACACTACAAAATTTCTTTTAAACACTAATTCACCAACAAGTTGGTTGTGAACATCTCGCAAGAGTATGGAGGAATATATTTTATCATTGTTTATGGGTAATGCCATTTCAGCATCCATAAATTTAATCTTAGACTCGGTTAGTCTTTCTAAGTTATCTATGAACTTGCGATCCATTAGTCGCACTACAAAAAAGTACCCTGAAGCCTTAGTTTTATTTTTCAAAGGATCGTTTGAAGGGTGAATAGCTGCTCCTGTAACTTCTACGATTCCTTCTGGAATCTTCATGTAGAATTTATTAATACCCTCACTATCTAACAATTTCATCTCATTTTTTGGAATGAAATCGGTTGATTGTATTTTAGGCGTTGGTGTTTTTATTATAAAATTGCCACTAGCGTCGTACACCCCTAAATAATCAGCTTCATAAATATGTAATTCATTACTAATTGTTTCTTCATACCATTTTGTATTTTTAGTATTTACAAATGACACGAATTCATCCCAATTCGTATCATTATTAATAGCCACTAAAATAGGTTTAGCATTAACTTCTAGTAATTTTGAAACTTCATTATCAAACTGTTCAACTGAATTAGCATACACTTGTTTTTCTGCTTTTTTGGTATAATAAAACAGCGCAAAGTAGAGTATTATGAAGAAAATACTCGAAGAAACAATAAGCCAAAGTATTTTAGGAAAAGTCTTTTTTAATGTCATCTAGAATGATATATTAACTAATAAAATTATAAATTTTATACTAATATATAGAATATTAAGTTAAAATAAAAAAAGTACCTCCAAGCGGTAAATTATATATGAAATACAAGTAAAAAAAATTAAATTTGTTTGAATTTATCATATAGCACTCCCATGAAAAAAGTTGCCCTTTTGACTTTATATTTTATTTTAGTTACCAGCGTAAGTGCTCAAAAAACTAAAAAAGACTACTTAGAATTAGCGAAAGAAGCTGGATATCATGAAGATTGGAACAAAGCCAAAACTTATTATACTAAAATCATTGCGCTAAATCCTGAAGATTCTACAGCCTACTTTGAAAGGGCTATTTGTAAAGAAGGGCTTCATGATTATAAAGGAGCTATCGAAGATTATACTATTCAAGGAAAAATAAATCCTTCTGAACCTGATAATTTTTTCTTAAGAGGTAGAGACCGTCAACGAATCAAAGATTATAAAAATGCAATCTCTGATTATAATAAAACCATTGAAATGGAACCAGACAATCCGGATGCTTATCGATTTAGAGGGCAGATAAAGGACATCATGGGGCAAAAAAATGACGCCTTGAAAGACTATGACAAAGCATTAGAATTAAAGCCCTATTCTGATGCATATTTCGATAGAGCGCTTTTAAACTATAATTTAAAAGCCTTAAATCCAGCTTTAAACGACCTGAATAAGGCAATAGAAATAGATTCTTTATTTGACGCTGCCTTTATGTATAGAGGATTGATTAAAATGACACAAAAAAAATACACAGAGTCTTTAAAAGATCTTAATGCAGCGCTTAAAATAAGTCCAAAAAACAAGCTTTATTATTTGAAGAGAGGCCAACTTAAATTAGCCATGGGTCAAAAAGACGAAGCTTGTAAGGATTTCAATTTATATCAGAAATATGGTGGCTCTTTACCTAAAAAATATACATGTAAATAAATTCGGATATGAATAAATACCTTTTAGTACCGCTACTTTATTTAGTTTATTCCAACGTTTGTTATTCTCAACTTGAGTCGGCATCAATAGAGGGAGCCACTCAAGGGACAACTTATCATATTACTTATTTGGATACCAAACACCGGAATTTACAACCTGAGATTGAAAAAATATTAGTTGATTTTGATTTTTCTGTATCTACTTACAATCCATTTTCAATAATAACAAGAGTTAATCGAAATGATAACGATGTAAAGGTAGACCACTATTTTAAAACTTGTTTTAAAAAAGCCAAAGAGGTGTGGAAAAACACGAATGGAGCCTTTGACCCCACCGTGTTACCGCTAACCAATGCGTGGGGATTTGGTCCTGGAAAGAAAGAGAAAATTGAAAAAGAAAAAATAGATAGTATTTTACAGTTTGTAGGCTTTAATTTAATTGAATTAAAAGGCGCTAGAATTATCAAAAAGGATCCTCGTGTTGCACTTGATTTTAATGCGTTTGCTCAGGGATATTCTGTGGATGTCGTTGCTGCTTTTTTAAACAAAAAAAATATAAAATCCTATATTGTTGAAATTGGTGGGGAGGTTTATGCTAAGGGAACAAATTTTGGCAAACCCTGGGAAATTGGATTAGAACAACCAAAAGACAACAAAGAGAGCATTAACCCCATTCTTGCCAAAGTAATTTTAAAAAATAGCGCTGTATCAACCTCCGGGAACAACCGTAGGTATTTTATAGAGGATGGTGTAAAATATGCCCACCATTTAGACCCAAAAACCGGTTATCCTGCCAAAAACACATTGCTTACAGCATCTCTATTTGCCAAAGACTGCATTACTACAGATGCTTATGCGACAGGAGTTTTAGTAATGGGACTAGAAAAAGCTAAAGTATTTCTAAGTGTTCATCCCGAAATCAAAGCTTTTTTAATTTACAGCGATGCCTCGGGCAACTATATGTTTTATAAATCTCCTGGTTTAGAATCTATAGTAACTGAACTGAAATAAAAAAAACAGCATCCAAAAGGATGCTGTTTATGTACTATATAAGATGTACTAATTTCTTTTATTTATCCAATAAAACTTTATAGGTAGAAGTTCCATTATCATTGGTTACATTAATGATATATTCACCATTGGCATAACTTGAAAGGTCAATTCTTTTCGATGACTTAGCATTCTCATCAGAAGAGATGTTTTCGTTATAAATAGTAGCACCTAAAAGATTCACTACTTTAACGTTTTTAACTTCATTTTTAAAGTTAAGATTAAACACTCCGTTGGATGGATTTGGATATACTACTACTTCAGGATTTAAGTTAAAATCAGCAATTGCTAAAGGTACTGGAGTCCATGAGTATGACATTCCTGTAAAATTAGTATCTGCAGTTACTGGAGTTGAAGCTATTGCCGTTGGGCCTTTTGCGAAGGTAATATATTTAGTTGCTGTACCTGCTGTTCCATGATCCCATGTCTCTTGCACTGCTACTCTAAAATTTCCATCGGCTACAAGCACTCCAGAAACATTTTTACCATCCCAAGTTACGGTAGTTGCTGCCATACTTGACAATGTTGATGTAGTTGTAATTCCTGTAACATTACCTGCCGCAGCGGTATTCCACGTAGGAAGGTGATTACTTTGAGTGTTTTTTCCTCTTACTAATAAAGATTTTACAAAGGTCCAAGTTGTACCTGTAGCGTTATATTCGATCCAAATTGCTAAACATCTTTTGGTTCCAGAATATGTGGTCGAGTGTGTAGTTTGATTAACTGTAAAAGAAAAGGTTCCCGCCGTTTGACCTTTCACTGACATAGAAAGACATAGTAAAAAGGTTAATCCAAGTAATTTGTAATTTGTTTTCATCAATTGTGGTATTTATATTTATTTATTTTCTAATGCTAATTTAAAGTTGATTTTTGAAGTTTCTGCTAGTGTTTTTTTAGCAAGTGCTGGAACATCGATTTTATAGTCGGACAATTTGATAGTAAAGCTTCCAGCGATGGTTACTTTAGCTCCATCGTTGCCTACGGTTACTTTTGTTTTAACTTTATTGGTAACCCCGTGAATGGTTAAATCACCTTCGGCATCATAGCTGCCCGCTTTTCCTTCATAACCTAACACTTTTCCGTCAAAACTTGTTTTAGGAAACTTATCACTTTCCATGTAATTTTCATTGAAGTGTTCCTCCATTAAGGGAGACTTGAACTTGAATGATTTTACCATACCTTGAACTACTAGTTTTCCTGTGGTTTTATCAAAAATACTAGAAACGGTTTTGTTGTTTCCAATAACTTCATCTAAAGCTCCAGGTACTGTAGCGTCAAACTTAATCTCTCCCTCACGCGTTAACATTTTTTGAGAAAAAGTAACACCTCCTATTAAAAGTGCTATAACTAAAATTGCGATTTTTTTCATACTATCTATTTTATTGTGGTATTTGGTTACTATTGCTTACGGTTGGAATCCAGTATTTTTCCATTGTAAAATCAATTTTATTTTTGCTTTTGAAAGTGGAGCACCACCTTTGGGCATTGTTTTGGTAGTATCTATGTCTCTGATTGTACTTCCAAATTCCACGCTTTCTCTGATGGTGTTATAATCATAATATTCATTATAACCTCCTTGTGATGTATTCCCTTGGAAATGACAAGTAGTACATTGACTATCAAACAATGGTTTAATATTTTTTTCAAAAGAAGGGTTTTCAACATATCCTCCAATTTCGTCATAGGTATGAGAATCACACGAACTCCCTAGTACACTTATGAATACTACCGCTACTATTACTTTAAACTTTTTCATAATTAAAATACTCTATACATGTTAAACCCAAAAAATATCCCTCTTTGTCCTTGGTCCCAAGTTCCTAAACCATTGGTAAAATAAGCAACGTCATTCATAGCTTGGCTATTAGAGAACAGCAATTGGAAGATATGACCTCCTGTGTCAATATCCATACCAATCGACAACGGATTGTGATATGGACTGTCTTTCATAGTGCTTAGACGGGCCGCATAATCCATATTAACACTAATTCTTTTAGATACTTTTAGTCTACCACCAGCTGCTAGTAAGAATTGATCTTTCTTTTCTTCTGTTGGTTCGTATAAATTTTTGTGCACAAATATTGGGTCAATTTCTAATGAAAACGACTCACTAACCTTCGTTGAAATCAATAACTGAGAAGTAAAAGCTAAACGATCTGAAAACTTTAATGCTGGATCTATTTCCTTTTTCAATGCACTGTTGGCATCTACTGTATTGTATACTGCAATAGTGAATGGAAAACCATTTTCCATTTGATTTGCAATACGAAGTTTGGAAGCTAGCTCATAGGTCTTATTATAGGTATGTCTGGACATTCCAAGAGACCACCAATTTGTTACTCCGTAGATACCACCAATTTTTGTGTAAGCCGCGTCTAAACCAAAGAAGTTTTCTAGACCATTGGTACAATCTCCGAAACGGTGAGAGACTAAGAAATACCAATCATTTTTGGCTGGTAATTTAGTGGATTGAATATTACATATTTGTAATCCTTTAAATGCAGCGGAAGCCGCTACTTTTTCTTTTGGCGCTGAGTCGAGTTCTTTCATCAGATCGTCTTGTGCACTTGCTACATTGAAAGCAAATAACAAAAGTGCTGAACTCGCAATTTTAATTAATTTCATTTTGACTTTTTTTATTATTTATTAAGATTACATTGGTCCAATTTTAATTCACCTAGAAGGTCATCGTATCCTACGACACGTCCTTTTATAGTTACCGCTTGCCCTTCTTTTAAAGAAGCATCTGCTGCTATTAAATTACAGTTAACGCTTTCATCTAAAATTACCTCCTTATTATTAACAGAAGTGATGGTTCCTGATACTGCTACTGGTTTTTCTAGGTACTTTTTATTTGATGCTTCCGTATTGGCTGTGAATTCGGCTACAATATTTTTGGTTGTTATCGTGAACGCTGCGGCTTCAGATTGCACATCTCTTTTACCGTAACTGTACACTAAATAATTTTTTACATAAGGAAAAGCTACGACTCCTGCTATCACTAGCAAAATAAGCACTACTACTATTTTATTCTTTTTTTTCATTTGTTATTCAATCACTTTAAATTTCTTCTGACTACTAATTTTGTTTAATGAATTCACTTTTATTGGATGTTATTTTTTAAACAGACAATCCCATTCAAACCCTACCCAACTTCTTGAAAAAGTTTCGACAAAAGCAAAATAAAATAGATAAAAAGGCCTTTTATGCTGTTATAAGTACTTTTTTTCGTTCAATAACAACAAAATTAAAATACCTTAAACACTTAATTTACAGCTAGTAAGAACGTTAAACAAGCAAAGTTAACAATCTCCTAAAATAGTTTTCTTAAGTTTTGCTTAAGAAGAATAAAAAACAGTGTACTACTAAATTACAAATGCAATAAACCAAACGCATTTAGGGATTTAATGGATTTGGAGAACCAGAATAGTTCAAAGTCGGGAAACTGCGTTTCGAAATCGGCTTTTAAATGAGCAAAGGTAGGTTGGCTTTCCTTTAAGGTTGTTACATTATCTTTTTGAATTCTTATAGAATTCAAAGTTTTTAGGAGCCACTCCCCTTTGTCCTTCTCTATAGTAATTTCGATTGCGTCTTTTTTATCTTGAAACAGCAGGTGCATCATTTCCCAGGAGGTTCCTTTCTTGGATTTCGTAAAGACCTCAACTTCGGGTTGGTTTCCCAGCCAAATTACTTTGGAGGAAGGTTTTATTGAGAAGTACTCTTCTGTTTCTAGCGCCGATTGGATAAAATTGGGTTTTATCGTAGTTCCCGGGATTTTGAAATCGAACCACTCTTTTAAATCATAGTCTAGTCCGATTCCATGCATGAAGTTGAAGAGTGACTTTTTAAGTCCGAAGCTGAATTTATCGTGGTCTATTCCGGTTTTGTCTATGAATAGAACATCATTATTGGCAAAGGAAATCTCGTTGAGTTGCGGAATAACACCAAACTCTTCGGGATTCATTCCGACAGGACTATGAGCGGTCATGGCGAATTGGTGCCAGAAACCTGATTGAACGATACCTAATTCGAACAATTGACGAACCATTTCGAGGCTGTCTATGGTTTCTTGAACGGTTTGCGTAGGATATCCGTACATTAGATAGGCATGCACCATGATACCAGCTTCGGTGAAATTGCTTGTTACTTGTGCCACTTGCGCTACGGTAACCCCTTTTTTGATCAGGTCTAATAATCTATCGGATGCTACTTCTAATCCGCCGCTGACGGCTATACATCCACTGGCTTGCAGGAGCATGCAAAGGTCTCGAGTAAAGTTTTTCTCGAAGCGGATGTTGGTCCACCAAGTAACTGTTAGTTTACGTCTTATGATTTCTAGGGCAACTTCTCGCATAAGTGCTGGAGGCGCTGCTTCGTCTACGAAATGGAAGCCACTTTCTCCTGTTTGTTCAATAAGTTGTTCCATGCGATCGACAAGAGTCTTTGCGGCTATGGGTTCGTAGAGTTTGATATAATCAAGCGAGATATCGCAGAGGGTACATTTCCCCCAATAGCAACCGTGTGCCATGGTTAGCTTATTCCAGCGACCATCGCTCCAGAGGCTGTGCATGGGGTTGGCAATCTCGATTACCGAGATATACTGCTGCAGGGGTAAATCGGAATAATCAGGGGTCCCTACTTCGCTTTGTTTGTAATCAGGTTTTGAAGTCGAATTTAGATACACTACTTCGTCATTTACAAGACAGAACGTTCTTTTAAATTCTTCTTGAATCGCTGGCTGTGTAATGGCTTGGTATAGTAATTCAATGGGGCGTTCGCCATCATCAAGTGTAATAAAATCAAAGAATTGGAAAACGCGTTTATCGTTTAGTTGGCGAAGTTCGGTATTTGGGAATCCGCCGCCCATGGCTATTTTTAGGGTAGGATGTTGTTCTTTCAGGAATTGGGCACAACGAAAAGCGCTGTAGAGATTTCCTGGGAAGGGCACTGAGAAGCACACCAATTTGGGTTGTACTTCCTTAATTCTTTCGCTTAAAATCTGCAAGGCTATACCATCAATATAGGTCTTGTCGTATTGCAGGGAAGCGTAGAGTTCGTCAAAGCTATTGGCACTGCGTCCAAGGCGTTCGGCATAGCGGCTGAAGCCAAAGTTTTCGTCTACACATTCGATGATGAAATCGGATAAATCTTCTAGATATAAAGTGGCTAGGTGTTTGGCTTTATCTTGCATTCCCATGGTACCGAAAGCCCATTCCATATCGTCTAATTGGTCAAATCGGGACGCTTCTGGGAGGAAGTTACCGCTACAGATTTGCCTTGCGAGGGTATGATTTTTCCCTTGTAGGAAAAGCATAACGGCCTCGATGGTATTGCTGTATACTTCGTGTAATTGTGCGATACGCTGTGCATTGGCTGATTGAGGTGCTGCTGCTGCTTTAAAAACGTCGACTAAGCCCTCTTTAGAAAACAGTTTGTTAATCACTTCGATTCCCAGGTCCATTTGATAGGATGGAATGTTTTTGGTATTGAGAAACCCTTTCAAATAGGCCGTTGCGGGATAGGGCGTATTGAGTTGCGTAAAGGGAGGCGTAATTAAGAGTAAGTCTTTCATAGTTTTCTACGGTCAACAAATTTAGTTTAACTTTTTATAGATAACTAAGATTGAGGGTTAGAAAAATAGCAAAATGTAAGAATAAAAGTTGTAGTACTTGTAATAATAAGCTATTAAAGCATTGTAAAAACGAGCGTAACACCAGAGAGAGTAAGCGTTATCAATATCTTAGCTAAAGCTTATCCTAGTGGTATCTATGAAGTAAGTATGGACTAGGTATGGAGTAACCATGGAGTAAGTATGGAGTAAGTATGGAGTAACCCCTACTTTATTACATACAAAACACTTTAAATCAATACATTAAAAAAAGGCAAGCCTACTGTAGGCTTACCTTTTTTTTGTAAGAATTTGAATTAATGTCGAATTGTATTTTTAAGGGAGACTATCTTCCGTCTTTTTTTCTAGCGGCGATGAAATCGTTTAATTTTTTACCGTAGAGCGATTTAGCCACTTTTGGGGACATTGACTTTTGGATGGTATCTAGGAATTTCAGGTTGATGTCGTAGATTTCGGCTAGGGTTACATAGGGTGCTACTTCGTGGTCACCGTGGTTTACCGCAAAATTGGTAGTGTAAAGGTATTTTCTTTTGGTGATGCTTTTTTGCTCCTCTTCAATTCTATTGACTTCCTCTGTATTTTTATCTTTAAAGGCATTGAATTTCTTTTCAATTAAAGTGAGGTCTTGGTCTACATATCTTGAGACTACTTTTTTGTACTCGTCGTATAGTTCTTGATTTTTAGAACCTGTTATTTTGGCATCGGCGGTGAAGAAATCGAGGGATGTTTCGATATTCATTGTTCCTTTTTCAGCAAAAAACGGAATGTTATTATCTAGAGAATTACTCACACCCCTATCTAGGAACAAGTAGAGCATTTCTGGTGACTTTAAATCCAGTTCGCTGGAGAAATGGGCATCACCATTTATTTTTATTGTATCGAGCGCTATTAACTTATTTTCATTAATTCGTTGGATATACAAGGTTCCTTTTTTTAGTCCTTTAATATAACCCGTCAACAAGAAATCTTTGGTTTGTTTTTTATCGGAACAAGAGACCAATAAAATTACTGATAAGAAGGCTAGGAACGATTTATACATGATCTTATTTTTTTTGGCAATAATACTAAAAAAAACCTCAATTTGAGTGTCAAATTGAGGTTTTGAATTAGTTTGTCACTAGGGTTTATCCTTTTAACCAAGCATTGTTTAGTTTTTCTTTGGCAGTATCGGACATTTTGTATCCTTCTACTTCCATGGTGGATGGTTTTACTTTACCTGTTAGGGTTTGTACAGTCCCTTCTCGTCTTATTTTGACACTGATGGCGTCATCGGTTTGCCAATTTTGAGCACCGATAATCATATCATAGATATTATCTAAATTATAGGCTTTATCGTTGATGGCAAGAATTACATCACCCCCTCTTAATCCTAGACCGTTCATGAAATCATTCAGTTCTGTTTCGGGAATGATTACAATTTCTTTATTGTTAGGATTAATGGTTATGTAGGGTGTTGATTGATCTTTTAAGAATGGATTACCCGGTAGGGTAACTTTGGTTTTGGTTACCCCCATTTTGCCGAAATACTCGTCGTAGGGAATTGGGGTATTACCCGCCACATAGGTTGCTAAAAATTGGCCCACTTCAGGATAGGTTAAGGCCGTTATTTTTGCAAATAATTCATCGTCATTGAAGGGTTTGGTTGGTCCGTATTCTTTAGACAGTTTTTTCATTAAATCAAGGATTCCTCGTTCGCCGTTACTTTTTTCGCGGATGATTATATCGATACACATTCCGATTAGAGCTCCTTTTTCGTATACATTAAGGTATTGTTCTTTATAAGGAGACACTAAAACATTGGCGCTCATTTCGGTAAAAGGCATGGTATCGTTTAGGTTTGATGCATTAGAAATCTTCCCAGCCATCCTTTGATAAAATTCATCAGCCGTTATTAATCCTTGATTGATTTGGAATAAGTTGGCAAAATATTCTGTACACCCTTCATACATCCATAGATGTTTTGACATTTTAGGATTATTGTAGTCAAAGAATTGAATTTCCTTAGAATGAATACTTAAAGGCGTAACGGTATGGAAAAATTCGTGAGATACCACATCTTTTATTTGTTCGCCCAGATCTTCAGCTGGCATTGCTTCTGGGAAGCAAACAGAGGTTGACGTATGGTGTTCAAGAGCTCCATAACCTTTTGCATCGTTTTCATTTTCTGCTAAGTACAGTAGGACTGTATATCTTTTATTGGTATTGATTGAACCTAAAAAGGCTTTTTGGGCACGCATGGTTTTTTCTAAGTAAGGCAATAGGGATTTGGCAGAGTGCACTCCGTTAGGTGAATAAACACTGAACAAGATTTCCATACCGTCTACCGTAAATTTTTCGAAATCGGGTTTGGCATACATGATTGGGTTATCGACAAGATCAAAATAACGTGAGGTCACAAAATTGTCGACAGTATCACTTTTATCTAAATCTACCATAGAAGTAGCTCCAAAAAGAGAAGCTGGATGTTTTATAGTAACGTTGTATTTTATTTCTTTATTATTCTCAAAATAGCCCACAAAACAATGGTTGTTTAGCATGAAGCTTTTACTTTCTAAAATAGTACTTCCTGCCGGTGAGAAGATATCGTCTTTTCCGAATCCGGTTCCCTTTTCGGAATCGTAGGTATCATTTACCCAATAAGTCACTTTGGCTAATGCCTTAGCTTTTGAAATGGTCCAAGAATTATCATCTGACTTGGTTGTAGCTATTTCTTTGCCTTTGCTATCATAGGCTTTTAAATCGTCAATAAGTTTCCCATAGTTGTCATAGGAATAAGTACCCGGAACTGTTTTTGGGATGTGGAAAACTATTTCATTAGACGTGAATTTAGGGGGTGTAATGGTCACCATTACTTTATCCTCTTTCACTTGATTTAAATCGATACTTACTTTAAGTTCTGTCGTTTTTGCTGGGGCTTTTTTTTGTGCCGACACATTCCCATTGGAAAGAGTTAAAGCTAATAAGGCACTAAGAATTAGTTTTTTCATTACTAAAAAGTTAAATTTTTTTGAATAAGACCACAAATGTACTACAATGTTACAGTTGATTTTAACATTTAAGTATTGATTAACTAAAAAGAATCTTATTAATTTTTTCTAGGAATCACCTCCTATTATGGGGATAGTATTCCAAGGGTTCAATGGTAAAGCGAAAGAACTCGGAAAGGCTTATAAACAAAAAGACTCTTGAGGTTCAAGAGTCTTTTTGTTAATCAAATTTATTTTTAATATAGTATTTACTATCTAAATCGTCATCAAAATCGTCAATAATTGGTTTTGGCTTTGGTTTACTTCCTGCCGCTTTCTTTTTCCAAAGTTCAAAACTATCTTTGGACAATCGTTTTCTCATTAATTCGGTTACTTCATTTTCGGTAAGGCCAAATTCTTCTTTTAAAACTTCAAAAGGTTTACGTTCCTCTTGAGCCATACTGACAACTCTTTCTAATTGTTCGTTGTTCAGCTCTCCTAGTTTACTTTTTTTCATTTCTGTAAAAGCATTTTTAATAAATAGATATCAACTGATTGGTTTGTTTTTCAATATTAGTAAAAAAAATAATTAGTTTGTAAACAAGGCCCAATATTTTTTACGGAGGCAGTCCTTTGCACATTAAATAAAATATGGGGAAAGTATCGAACAGATTACATTTTATAGCTTTGGTTTCTATTTGCGATTCCGCAAAAAGTACCTTACTTTATAATTCGGAACGTTAGATTTATTCGGGGTCCGATGGGTTTGGCTGTTTTGGCTATTTGATGTTTCCAAAAATGCTGGGTCGCACCTTTCATTAACAGTAAGCTCCCGTGTTCTAAATTAATTTTTAGTTTTTGATCTTTTAGGGAGTTGTGCTGTAGGTGAAACGTTCTTTCGGCGCCGAAGCTTAGGGAGGCGATGACGGGATTGCGTCCTAATTCCCTTTCGTTATCGGCATGCCAGCCGTTACTATCTTTACCATCACGGTAAAGATTGAGTAATACTGTCGTAAAGTTTTCATGGCAAGACTCTTCCAATTCATTTTTGATGAACATTAATAAGGGATTCCAGTTGTGGGGTTGCATTACCACATTTGAATAGGCATAGGATTTGCCTTCATTGCCGAAGAGCGCCGTTAAACGAGGTTGGAAATGCGTTTTACCATATACTGTAATTTGGTCTTGTTGCCATGGGATTTCGTCTCTTAGTTTGCCGAATAACTCAGTGGCGCGTGCCTTATCAAAAAAATCTGGGTAGTATTCTATACTTGCATCGGGTACAGTAAAGGTGATTTTTTCTTTTGGGAAAAGTGAATTCATTCTTTAGCCGTCCTTATTTTTTTAGCTTGACATTCATTAAGACAATCGCCAAAAGAATTAATGCTATGCCTATCCATTGCGAAAAAAGCACGGTTTCATTAAGAAAAACAAACGCCATAGTCACAGAAACAGGGAGTTCTAGGGCTGCTACAATGCTTCCTAATCCAATACCTGTTAGAGGAAAGCCCGCATTTAAAAGTAAGGGCGGAATTACTGTCCCAAACAAGGCAATTAGGATACCCCACGTATAGAAAATATCGTAATTGAAAGGTGTATGTTGTGTGGCCATTAAAAATACAAGAACCACAAGAGCTCCCCCTAAGAGCATGTATAAGCTCCTTTGAGCGGATGAAATGGAAAGTGCGATTTTATTGGCGGCATACATGGTTGTGGTGAATGATGCTGCGGCTAGTAAACCAAGGGTAATTCCTCTCCAATCGAGTGTAGCTTGGGTACTTAAGAGTTTGGTTGCCAAGGTAGTTCCGATTAGCACGACCAGTACGGCAACAATTTTGGTTGAAGATGGGCGTTTTTTATCTAAAATTGTTTCTAGTAGTACCCCCATCCAAACGGTTTGCATCAATAATACTATCCCTATTGATACGGGGATATATGTAACGGCCAAGTAATAAAAAATACTCGTTAGGCCGGTCGAGGTTCCAACCACCATTAATTTTTTAATGTCGGCAAGGGACGCTTTGGGGGTTATTTTCGGACGAAACTTTGTTTGAAAGAAATGGAGTAAACCAACTACTAGTATTCCGATTGTAAACTGGGCAGTAATAACTTCTGCAGGGGTATAATGGAGTCCGGCACTACTGGTATCGGCATAGGCTAACTTCACAAAGGTTGCCAGCATACCGTAACTAGTGGCACCTAGGCCCACTAAAAAAACTCCCTTTAACACTTTGTTACTTGCCATACTACATTTTTAAAAAGTGGACAAAGATAGAGAAACAAAAGGCACTTTGGAACTACTACAAAAACAAAAACCATCACTGTACTAGTGATGGTTTTTTTATTGAGCCGGCGGAGGGACTCGAACCCACGACCTGCTGATTACAAATCAGCTGCTCTAGCCAACTGAGCTACGCTGGCGTCTCAATGTGAGTGCAAATATAATAGTCAAAATGAATTCACCAAAATATTTTACACTTTTTTTATTGTTTTTTCTGCTTA
>CANFZC010000003.1 GCA_947451475.1 Flavobacteriaceae bacterium
CAAAAAAGTTTTCTTAAAGCTTTTGAATATTTCTGTAAAGCAGAAACCCTATTTGAAAAATACCCCAATCAAAGAGGTTTGGGAGAGGTGTATAATAATTTTGGGTTATATTATGCAGCGATTCACAAACCAAAAGAGGCGCTAGACTACTACAATAAAGCGATAACCGCCTTTACTAGTATAGAAGAGAAATTCGGACTTTCAGATACGTACTGTTTTATAGGGGAATTGTATTATGCCCAAGGAAATTGGAATAGGGCGTTGACCTATACCAATAAATCCTTAGCCTTAGCAAATGAACTTGATGTGCTTGACCAAGTACAAGTGGCAGAGAAACGGCTAAGCGATATTTATACAAAATTGCACCAACCCGAACAGGCCTTAGCCCATTTCAGATTATACAGTATCGCAAAAGATAGCATCAGTAATTCAGAAAACATTCGCAACAGCGTCCGCGCCGAAATGAACTTTGAATTCGAGAAAAAAGAAGCCCTTCAAAAAAAGGACCAAGAAAAAAGAGAAGTCATTTACAACGAAGAAGCCAAAAGACACCAACAGCAAATCGGATTCGTAATTCTTTTTATCCTACTAGTTTTCGGTATGGTATTTCTAATCTACAACCGAATGCAGCTAAAGAAGACCTTAACACTTCAAAAAGAACTAGCTGAATACGAACAAAAAGCCCTCCACCTCCAAATGAATCCGCATTTCGTGTTCAATTGCCTAGGGTCCATCTCCAGCTTTATCGTCCAAAACGGAACGGATTCCGCTATTAAATACTTGTCCAAGTTCTCTAAATTGATGCGATTAACCCTGGAGTACTCAAAAGAGTCCTTAATCCCTATAGACAAAGAAATCGAGAGCCTGCAAAACTACCTGGAACTAGAACAACTTCGCTTTAACAACAAGTTTAATTTTAGCATATACAAGAGCACAGATATAGAGGACGATATGGCATTGCCACCCTTGTTACTCCAACCCTTTATAGAAAATGCCATCATACACGGAGTCATTCCGAAAAAAGAAATGGGAACGATTGCTATCCGATTTGAAATTGAAAAAGAAAGTTTGCTTTGTACTGTTGAAGACAACGGAATTGGTTTTCAACAGTCAAAAGCACAAAAGGAACATTCTGTTGTGGCGCACAAATCAATGGCTCTTGACATTACTCAAAAACGACTAGAAATGATCGAATCGGTAACCCATAAAAAAGCCAACGTAACAATCGATGAAGTAAAAAATAATTTAGGTGAAATTCTAGGAACCAAAGTAACTTTATATTTACCTATACAATACATAAGCAAGTAAAACAGCCTAAAGCCTTGAAAAATGATCACAGCAGTATTAATAGACGACGATGATAATTTACGTAACGGGATGAAAACCTTACTGACCCGCTACGCCCCCGATATACATATTATTGGAGAAGCCGATAGCGTGGCGACGGGAACCGACTTGCTACTGCAAAACCAACCCCAAGTGGTGTTCTTAGACATTCACCTTGGAGATGGCTCTGGTTTTGATCTACTAGAAGAAGTCAATAAGAAAGGCAAGCTCAATTCCCAAATCGTATTCATAACCGCACACGAACAATACGCCATCAAAGCCTTCCGCTTTAGTGCTCTAGATTTTTTACTTAAACCTGTAGACCCGGATGAATTAGAAAAGGTAATCGGCAAGATTAAGAATGTAGTAGATAAAAACGATAGTGTAGCACACATTGATTTACTATTAGAAAACATCCGAAAGAAAGTAGATAATTTCAAACGAATCGCCCTGTCCAATTCCGATGGAATCCACTTGTTCGAAGTGAGCGACATCATCCGTTGCGAAAGCGAAGACAACTATACCAAATTTTACATCAAGAATAACAAACCGGTGTTAATATCCAAAACGCTAAAAGAATACGAAGATTTGTTGACCGAACACGGCTTCGAACGCATCCATCAATCGCATTTAATCAACTTGTCTTATTTGAAGTCCTATATCAAAAAAGACGGTGGATACGTTGTCATGGCTGATAATAGTAATTTACCCATTTCACAACGCAAGAAAGAACGATTACAAGAATTACTAAGTAAACAATTAAACAATTAAACAATTGAAATGAATTCTAATTGAAAACAAGCATTTACTCAATTGCCGCAGACAAAAATAAAAATCTACTATACCTTTATAAAAGCAATCAAAATCAATCAAAAAACGAACAATATAATAGTACCATTATGAAAAAATTACACCTTTTAGTACTCCTTTTTACCAGTTTAGCCTTCGCACAACCACCGATAAATACACCAACAGATTATTATGAGTGTAGTAATCTTGTAATGACGACTTTTGATTTGACTATCAAAGTTCCTGAAGTATTAGGCTCTTTAGATCCTACTATGTATACAGTGAATTTCTACGAGACCTATATGGATGCTCTTAGTAATGGAAATCAAATAATGAATCCAAATTCTTATTTCAATCTGATTCCTTTTCAACAAATAATTTATATCAGAGTGGCCGAAATTGCAAATCCAGATAATTACAGTTTAACAACTTTAAATTTATTTGTGGTTTCTCCACCAGCAGTAGGTGCTGTATTTGATCTATTTGCTTATGATACCCCTTATGATGGTCTAGCGGTCTTTGATCTAACAATTAATCAAAACACTCTTGTAATGGGTGCTGTTGCAGTTTATGTTTCCTATTTTCTTTCTGAAGGTGATGCACAAAATGATACAAATGCAATTAGTACACCCACTGCTTTTGTGGGTACTGAAGGTCAAGTAATTTGGGCACGTCTTGGAAATGTAAATGGCTGTTACAGTACTACAAGTTTTACATTGCATGTGATTGACCCTGCCAATATCGTAAACATTCCAGATGCTAATTTTAAAGCGAAGTTAACCGGAACAAATTGTGCTGATTATAACAATGACGGGGTCTATGATGGGGATGCCGATTTCAATAATGATGGTGAAATTCAACTTGCAGAGGCACAAGCAGTCTACCGACTCCAGGTTAGTAATACTACGTTGCCGTCTGTAAATGTCATTTCCAGTTTAACGGGTATCGAAGCTTTTACCAGTTTAGTAGAGTTGAATTGTATGCTAAACACATTGGGTACGTTCAATTACAATATTCCGACCTTACAGACGTTAACCACGGGAAACAACAACCTTACGTCTTTGAATTTGGCAGGAGTACCCAATTTAGTAACGCTAGATTGCCAACAAAATAATTTGGATAGTCTTGACTTGAATGCTACTCCCAACTTGGTGTCACTAGCTTGTGATTATAATCAAATCGCTGTACTTGATGTTACTGCGCTTACACATCTAACAATCCTTTCCGCTCGTAATAATAATTTAACTTCTTTAGATCTTTCGCAATCTTCAGGCTTAAATAGTCTCCAATTGGATGGTAACGTGTTTCCTTTAAATGTGTCTAATTTAGTTAATTTGCAGTATCTTGGTTGTTCCTATATGGGACTAACTACTATTGACTTATCCAATAATGTCAACTTGGTGACTCTTTCTATGAACGGCAATAATTTTACTTCGCTAACGTTCCCTAGTTTGCCACAATTGGATACTCTTTTTTGTTCTGAAATGGCAACACTTACCAGTTTAAATGTGAATTCATGTCCGTCGTTGGGCTACTTTAATTGTGTCAATAATGCAAACCTTACCCACTTGTTTATGAAGAACGGAGTGACTGCTTTTACTAGTTTAAACTTGGCGGAAAACTTTAACCTCCAATTTCTCTGTGTAGATGATTTTAATGTAGAGGGACTAATCTTTAATTTAAGTACTTTAGGCATTACAGGAGTAAATGTTTGCTCCTATTGTACGTTCACCCCCGGGGGTAACTACAATACCATTACAGGTCATGTAACCTTTGATGCAAATAATAACGGTTGTGACGCTGCCGATGTTTCTCAACCCAATATTAGAGTGGATATCAATGACGGAAGCACTTCGGGTTCCGCTTTCAATACCGCTGCTGGAGATTACAGCTTCTTTACGCAAGCTGGTTATTTTACTCTTACGCCAAATGTTGAAAATCCTGCATGGTTTACCATCTCACCGCAAAGCGATACCGTGTATTACTCCGATAATAATAACAACAGTACGACCAAAGATTTCTGTGTGACTCCAAACGGCTCCCACAATGATTTAGAAATGGTCATGGCTCCCCTTACGCCGGCACGACCAGGGTTCAATGCAGTATACAAATTAGTGTACAGAAACAAAGGAAATACCATCATGGGACCCGCAACATCCGGAATTATGTTGAGTTATAACATAGGCAAACTGACGTATGTGTCTTCAAGCCAACCCGTAACCGCAACAGGGACTAGTTCGATTAATTTTACTTATCCTCAGTTATTACCCTTCGCGTCAGGAAGTATCGAAGTGACGTTTCATGTCAATGCGCCAACCGATACGCCCGCCGTCAACATTGGAGACGAATTGCAATTCATGACCATGATTAGCCCTAATAATTTAGACGAAAACATCCCTGATAACACCTTCAATTATACGCAAACGGTAGTAGGCTCATTTGATCCTAATGACATTACTTGTATGGAAGGCGCTGTGGTGTCTCCAAGTGAAATAGGGAAGTACTTGCACTACATGATAAATTTTGAAAATACAGGAACGTACCAAGCCGAAAATATAGTCGTTAAAGAAATAATAGACTCAAATATGTATGATTTGAATTCCTTACAAGTGCTCAACAGTTCAGCGGCTGTAACGACAAAAATCAATAACAATAAAGCCGAATTCATGTTCCAAAACATCAATCTAGATTCAGGCGGACATGGGAATATTTTAATCAAAATAAAATCAAAAAATACCCTAGTGCAAGGCGACTCAGTAGCTAAAAAAGCCGATATCTTTTTTGACTATAACTTCCCAATTACCACCAATGAAGCCAACACCATATTCCAATCGTTAAGCAATCCAAGTTTCCCGGTAGATAGTTCTATTAGCTTATATCCAAATCCTACGCACAACGTAGTAAACATCAAAGCAAATAACACCATAACCTCAGTGCAATTATTTGATGTACAAGGAAGACTATTACAAACAAAATTGGTCAACGAAGACAACACTAACCTAGACATCACAACGCAAAGTACCGGCGTCTATTTTATAAAAGTTACGACCGATAAAGGCATAAAAGTCGATAAAATGGTTAAAGAATAATAAGTTTAGTGGCATTTATCAATATGAATTGTGGTTAAAAGCCGTCTGTCAAGCAGGCGGTTTTTTTTTGGAATACACACTAAACAGCCCCTAAATGATAATCAGTATCTTAATTCTGTAAGAATTTCAGCGTCTCTTACCTAGCTAAGCCTACTAAAATAAAGGGTTACTTCATGGTTACTCCATGGTTACTCCATGCTTACTTCATGCTTACTTCATATGTGCTTTATGATTGATGCTAAGATTAGACAACCCTGAAGCATAGATAAAGCTAAGCTAAACTTGGGCTAAGTGCCAGTGGATGTAGCTCTAAGTAAGGATGATGATAGGAAGTAAGGCGTGGTTCTTACAATTGCTTTGTAAGAATAATTAAAAGGGAGAGGGGAGGAGGCAAATCAAAAGTAATTCAGTGGAATAGGGGAAGGCTACTTAACTACACTTTTAGGAATAACTATACCTAGTTTGCAAGTTTTAGTATTAAATTAACAATAACGATGACATAAATCATTTTTTATTTCATCTTTAATTATCTAAATTTGTTAAATTATTAATATATCAGATTTAATTCCCTTTTTTATATCATGTCTAAAACAGCAATATTAGAATTTGATGGCAACAAATATGAGTTTCCAGTAATCGTTGGAAGTGAAAATGAAGCAGCCATTGATATCGACAAATTACGTGCCCTAACCGGTGCCATTACCCTTGATCCAGGGTATAAAAACTCGGGATCTTGTAAAAGCGAAATCACATTCCTTGATGGTGAGGAAGGAATTTTACGTTACAGAGGGTATGCCATTGAAGACTTAGCCGAAAAAGCAGGCTTTCTTGAAGTAGCTTATTTGGTAATCTTCGGAGAATTACCGTCCAAAGAAATCTTAACGCAATTCGAGAACGATATTCGTAAATATACCTTAGTAAACGAAGAAATGAAAAACATCATTGATGGTTTTCCTAAAACAGCCCACCCAATGGGGGTTTTATCTTCTCTTACTAGTGCGTTAACTGCTTTTAATCCAAAAGTAGTCAACGTTGAAAATGAGAAAGAAATGTACGAAGCGGTATGCAAAACCATGGGTAAATTCCTGGTGATTGCCACGTGGACCTACAGAAAAATGATGGGATTCCCATTAAACTACTACGACAATACCAAGGAGTATGTGGAGAATTTTTTACATTTAATGTTTGAATTACCAACAGGTCCTTACCAATCAAATCCAGTAGTTGTAAACGCTTTAGATAAATTATTCATCTTGCATGCAGATCACGAACAAAACTGTTCTACCTCTACCGTAAGAATTGTAGGTTCTTCTCATGCGGGTTTATTTGCTTCCATTTCGGCAGGTGTCTCTGCTTTATGGGGACCATTGCACGGTGGTGCCAACCAAGCCGTGCTAGAAATGCTAGAAGCCATCCAAAAAGATGGAGGAGATGCCGATAAATACCTAGCGAAAGCCAAAGATAAAGATGATCCGTTCCGTTTAATGGGATTCGGACACAGAGTATACAAAAACTTCGACCCAAGAGCCAAAATCATCAAGAAAGCAGCCGATGAGGTTTTAAGTACCTTAGGTGTGGATGATCCTATATTAGACATCGCCAAGAAATTAGAAGCCGCAGCCCTAGTGGATGATTACTTCGTTTCTAGAAAGCTATATCCAAATGTGGACTTCTATTCAGGGATCATCTACCGAGCGCTAGGTATTCCAACCGAAATGTTTACCGTAATGTTCGCTATTGGTCGTTTGCCAGGATGGATTGCACAATGGAAAGAAATGCGCATCAATAAAGAACCTATAGGAAGACCAAGACAAGTGTATACAGGGCATCCTTTAAGAGATTTTGTCCCAATGGATAAGAGATAAGTAAAAAAATGATAGTCTAAAAACTCCTTGCTTCGGCAAGGAGTTTTTTTTTGCTTTTAATAATCGGGCGACCCTTCTTTTCTTCCTTTTTGACCATGACTCGTATCATGTTATTTAGTAGGTTGATTATATAATTTTCAAGGCTTACTTTTTTGCCTTTTTAGTAAATTATAGAAGATGATCCAGTTGCTTGTTGTTTCGTAAAAAAATAAGAAAAATAGTTATATATATAGATAAAAAGTGTATTTCATCGATAAAATAAGTATTTAATAGATAATGTGAAAAAATGAAATTATATTTGAAGTGTAAATAAGTCTTTAAAAGAAATTAAAATTCGAATCGTAATAAAAGCCCTTGTTTGCCCCAAAAATCATAAACCTAACTCGCCCTGAACCCATAATTAATTAAATTCTAACGCTTAAATTGTTCAGCTATGAAAATTAAATTTACTTTTTACCTTACAACATTATTTGTTTTAGGAGGTCTTGTTAAAATGAATGCGCAATTTGAATGCACATTCACAGGTCAGAATGCAGGGAGTAATAGTATTGGTAACTATAATACAGGTACCGGTGCTAATTCTTTAATTCAGAATATAGGTGCAAGCAACAGTGGTTATGGCGCAAATACATTAAAAGTCTCCACAGGTGGATTCAATTGTGCCTTTGGAACCGAATCAATGATGTCCAATACACTGGGAGAACTTAATTGTGCTTTAGGAACTAGAACTATGGAAAACAATACAGTAGGCTCTAGAAATGTCGCAATCGGACACAGATCTTTAGGGGCCAATGTATCAGGGAATATGAATACCGCCGTTGGATATGGTACTTTGTCTTCTGCCGAAGGCACTGGAAATGTCGCGGTAGGGTTTTATTCTCCAAGACATTTAGTTTCCGGAGATTATAACACTTTTGTCGGAACAGAGACAGCGGCCAATCTAACAAGCGGAAGTTACAATCTTTTCTTAGGAAGAGTCACTTTAGCAGATACGCCCTCTGAGGCAGCCCTTGCTGGAAATAATACCAACTCAACAATCATTTTAGCAGACGGTAGAGGAAGTCAAAAAATGTTAATCAGTCCTAATGGTAATGTAGGTATTGGTCTTGGAAATAATATCATTCCAACCAATAGAATGGATATTAGCGGTGGTGTTGCTATTGGTAGAGATTATACGTCCAAAGGTTGGCCTCTTGCTACCCTTGGTGCTGTGGCTCCTGCCAATGGGTTGTTAGTGCAAGGCAATGTCGGAATTGGAAATACCGTTCCAAAAAACAAAGTAGAAATTACACAAGGTACAGACGGGAATTCAGGTCTCCGTTTTACAAATCTTACCAGTAACTATATTCCAGCAGCTACTGCAGGAAACAATAAATGCCTTAGCGTTAACGCTCAAGGAGATGTAGTTTTACAAAACTTGCCAAGTGTTACGTATTCAAATACGCTAAACTCTACAGGAAATACACTTACCAGTACCGTTAATAATATTGTAGCTTCTGCTCCAATTGTAAATTCAGTTACCAATACCTTAACTGATTCTAATCAATTAATCACAACGGTAAATGGTGTGGCTAGCCAACCTTTGACGTTGCCAACCGGCACAGGCAATGGTGCTCCTCAAGTATTAACACAAACAGAAAATACCATTACACTTTCCAATGGTGGTGGATCATTCAATCTCCCAACTTTTGTCGATACCGATACCGATGCGCAAAATTTAGCATTAAATGGTACTATTCTTTCTATCTCTAATGGTAATAGTGTAGTGCTTCCCCAAGAAACTCCACAAACCTTATCATTGACGGGTAACACACTTTCTATTTCTAATGGAAATACAGTAACACTTCCAAGCACTACTACAAGTATAGTAGCAGGAAATAACACTACAATAACAGGAAATGGTTCAGCAGCCACTCCTTACGTGATTAATGCAGTGGATAAAAGTATTTACTCAGTAAACGGCACCATAACGGCTTCCAATACCATTAACGGAAATAGAGTAGTAAATATGAACGGTAGTAACATTTGGTTCAAATCAACTACTACCGATGCAAACGGTAAAATCTATATTGGAACTAATGCATCTTACCCTACTACAACAGGAAATTACAGATTATTTGTAGAAGGGGGTATTTTGACCGAAAAAGTAAAAGTATCACTTCGCAGCTCGGCCAATTGGGCTGACTACGTTTTTGAAGACAACTACAAACTAATGCCTTTGAAAGAAGTAGCGATTTATGTTAGTAATAACAAACATTTGCCGGGTGTTGATTCTGCCAAAGAGTTAGCCGAAAACGGACTAGACCTAGCAACCATGCAATCAAAACAAATGGAGAAAATAGAAGAGTTAACGCTTTATATTATCGACCAAGACAAAAAAATAGAAGCGCAAAACAAAGCGCTAGAAAATACAAATAGTGAGTTAGAAGCATTGAAATTACAGGTTAAAGCACTAATCGAAAAAACGAAATAAGATGTATAAGTTAGTTAAAATAATATTATTTTGCTGCCTGTGCTTTAATGCTACTGTAAGTAATGCTCAATACGATGAGTATATTAAATCTGAAAATAACAGATTAAACGCAGCGCAACAAACAGAAATAGAGATCCAGAATTTCATTCGTGATAATTTTAATAAATACAAATTGTCACTAGAAATCAACGATAAGATCATTCACCACCTAAAAAGTGAAGATGAATTTTCAGATGCCGAGTTGGAACAAGCCAAAGTGGAAGCCAAAAAGTATGAACTAAGAAAGCTTTATTTTGTCCAAAATCCAGATAAAAAAGAAGATTTTCTAGCCAAAGTGCTGCCTACTGCTTTACAAACACAATGCGTAAACGGAGACTTTGAAAACGGTACCGCCGGCTATTCTTTTTGGTCTGATGCACATCCACAACCTGCCTCAGGTATAGCATTCTTTTTGTCTTGTGCCACTCCAACAGCGCAAACCGCTACCAATGTGATTGCACCAGCAGTGAATAATTGGAATTCTACCATAAATTTAGTGAGCAGTACCAGCCCAGGCTATCAAATGTTCGATCCTGTATTAGCAAGTTTTGGAGTAAACATCCCTACATTACCTTCTAATGGGGGTACAAAATGTATTAAATTAAATAATACCGCTGGTTTAGGCTCCTCAGATTTATCGACAGTGTCTCGTTATTTTCCGTCCATAAACCAACCCACGATTGATTTCAATTTTTCGTTAATCATGGACAATAAACCTGCTCACGGACAAGATATCCAACCCTATTTTAGAGTTCGTGTCCTAGACCAAAACCACAATGTGGTGGATGAAATGTGTATTATCGCTAATCCAGATAACTGTTTATTTAGTAAAATTGATATCTCCAACGATAGAAGAATGTTATATACCGGCTGGATTTGCGCCCGTCTTAACGTGCAAGATATCCTAAATCAACCGGGTACCATCGAGTTTAGTGTGAGCGATTGCCAACCTTCAAAACACTTTGGAACGGTTTATATTGATAATATTTGTGGAACAACTTGTGCTACGCCTCAATTAGGGTCACTTAATTTGAATCCAACCAATATCAATTGTCCCGATACGGTAAGCAATACGCCAATTCAGGTTTGTGGTACCTATCAATCGCCCGTTAACGCCTCGTTGGGTACTATTACATTAGATATCATTCAAAATGGAACAGTAGTAGCAACCATAAACGCACCTACGCAAATTACAGCCAATACGTTCTGTTTTACAGTATTACCAAGCCAGTTCGGAGCGCTGCCTTCCGGTGATTTTGAATTTGACATCCATGCTACGTTTAATGTCAATTGTTCCGCTGGTACGTTTGTCTATGATTTATACGACCATTCGGCCAATTTAGGCCCCGATGTAACTTTTGATAATTGTTGCCAAGCGACCTTAACGTTAACGGCTCCAGCCGATAATAGTAATAATCTAGCGCCAGTGGCCAACCTTACCAAAGAACGATCTGATTGGATTAAAGCAACAAATATTATATCAGTAGGGAATAATCAACAATCCCTTGGAGTAGTATATCATGCAACCAATTATGTAGAATTAAATCCTGGATTTGAAGCGGTATCAGGTGCTCAATTTGCAGCGTATCCTGAAGGATGTAGTGGTAATTTTACCTATAAAACGAATATCCCAATTAAAGAAGCGCCACTTGAAGCTGCTTCGGCTGATGATACGGTTAATCTAGTGAAAACGATAAATGGTTTTACTATTGTTCCAAATCCATCCAGCAGCAGCGTAGAGATATCCATGAAGGATGAACTCTTTAATAAAGTGAGTATAACAACAATTGATGGTAAAACGGTATTTGAAAAAGCAATCGATACTACTAATACTGCCAAAGTAGACGTCAGCAATTATGCAAACGGTATCTACATCATCAATGTGACCTCAGAGGATGGCCAACTCTTAACCGAGAAATTGATAAAGAATTAATTTTGTTTTAATAATTGTTTAATTACATGAGCCTCTCCTAACCGAGAGGCTTTTTTTATGCCTTTTTAATTAGGTTGATTTCAGTATATTTGTTGAAAATTCAGCAAAGATTTGTAATGGTAGAAAGTATAGTGTTCAGTACAAAACAGCAACCGTCTGTTCCCCTTTCAACAGCGCTACTTCATCATAAAATAAAGTTGGATACCCATCAATTCGCAGCTGCTGGCTTGAATTCTTTTGACCTAATCATTAGCTTCAACTATCCCATAGTGGCTTTCAGAAATCACGATTATACATGGGTGCATTGCAATAGAGATCGCATTGCGGGACCTTTCACTCCAAAAATCATCAAACTTTCCAATGGTACTTTTGTACAGCCCAATGTAAATTTAGGGTTTTGGGAAGTGCAAAAGAAAAATCCTAAGGTACTTCTTTGGCGCTTCAATCCTCCTCATGCTAGTCCGCTTACGGTGTATTCTGGTAAACATAACGAAAGAGTAGTAGCAGAGGCCAATCCAATAGTGACTTTTTCAACTCCATTGGAACTGTTGTTTACTACAAAAACAAGCATCGAGTTCAGTAGGTCGCCCAAACCCTTTGCAGCCATAGCCTGTTTTACCGATCATTGTGATTTTGATACACTCGATAATCTAAAACAGCAAAGAGCTTTTTTTAAAACCAATAAGATAAAAGTAACCAAAGGCTTTTTTCTCAATCATTTTTCGAAAAGAGAAAACAATGCTTCCTTCGAATTAAACCAACAAGAATTAGAGCAGTGGTCACAAGACGGACACGAATTAGCCTATCATTCGCTTTCGCAGTCGTTAAAAAACAAACCCGATAGCTTTCAAGATTTTTATAAGTTCACACCGCCTTCTCCAATGGTTCCTACATGGATTGATCACGGATTCCAACCCTACAATCTCTCTCTTTACCAAACACAAGGAATGGAGGATGCCGTTTTTGCTACTACCTTGAACGAAAAAGGAATAACTACATTATGGAATTATATCGATTCCGGGACTTCCGCAGAAGGTGTTATAAACCAATTAAACTCAGATGATTTTACCCTAGGCCGTTTCTATAACGGAATCAAAAACCTAGGTTTCAAAGCCAAGATGGGCATCCTTATTAAGAATTCCATAGTTCATTTCTATGCCGATGAACGATTAATTACTAAATATAAATCCTTGGCTACCCAATTCAAACAACTAATCTACGATAAGAAAATAGGAGTTTTGCCCCGATTTCTTGCAGATTTTGCAGGCATCAGTGCGCCTCTGCTAAAGATTCTTGTTCTTTGGAACCAACTCAAATCGAAGCCCTACAAACTGGCAAAATATACACCGCTCGTATTCAAACATACGCTAAAAGGTATTGATTTTTATATTTTTCAAACCATTGAAATGATAGATTTCAAAAAGTCATTACACCCAAAGACTATTGATAAATTAATTGAAGAAAAGGGAGTATTCATAGCGCATACCTATTTCTCAGTACCGCTTTCCTATCACACCGGTAGAATGTTTGATACAGTAGCAAGTATAGATATAACAGTAAAGGATAATTTTAATTACCTAAGTGCTAAAGTGGACTTAGGCGAAATATGGAATCCAACCTTAAACGAATTAGTCCTTTTTTTAGCTAATTTTGAAAAAACGGTTTTAGATGTTGATGCCAATGGCAACACTGTTGTGGTTAATGCAGCTTCTATACCTTTTAGAATTCTAAACGAATGAAATTAGTAATCACCAAAGACCAAGCTTGGTTAGACAAATGGGATGCTTTCGTAAGCAACGAAAATACGGCAGGTCACTTGTTGTTGTCCGATTGGAATAAGTCTTTTAAGTCCTACGGATTTGATTATGAAGCTTGTCTTTGTATCGATGAAGAAGACGTTGTTAGGGGCGGTTATGTGGCAGTTATAGCCAAAGCCACGGTGTTTAAATTTTATATAGTACCCTTAGGACCCATTATAAGTCCCGGATTTGAAACCCAATTAAATGATCTAATTGTAAAGGTGCAAGAACGTGCTAAAGTGCTAAAGTGCTGTTATGGTCACATTTCTTTGCCTTATTCTACAAAAGAAAGTCCGCATACTTATACCGACTTAAATCAACTGCAGTCTCTAAAATCCGCACAAAACGGACACGTTTTTAAATATGTGTATTCGACCTACGGCATCAATTGGATTGACTTAAAAGGATACGATGAAGAGTCCAAAATAGCAACGCTTAAACCATCCGTAAGGCGCAACATCAGAAACTCTTATCGCAAAGATTTGGTATTTAAAATAGTAGCTACAGAAACTGAAATCGAAAGCGGTTATGCATTGTTTTCCGAAAATGCTATGGCCGCCAACTACAGCATCAGAGACTGGAGCGCTATGAAAGACACCTTACTGAACCTAAATAAAAAAGGCTATTTAAAAATGTTGGCTGCCTATAAAGGGGACGAGCTAAAAGGCGCTATATTGCTCCTCAAAGGGGGCAATTATTATACCTATATTTTGGGTGGTTCCAAAAAAGAAGTACCTGATTTGCGTACCGGCGATTTCCTGCAATGGGAAGCGATTAAATTATCGTTGCAAGAAGGATTAGACGGTTACAACATTTCATTAGGCGGCTCAAAAGGAGTAGTGGAATTCAAAAATAGTTTCAATACAGAACCGTTTTATTTTGAAGAGGGTCAATGGTATTGGATCATAAAGCCTAGTTTTTTTAAGGCCTATCTAGCCATTGAAAAACACCTAAAGAAACATAAGAAGACTATTGCTCAACTACTTGCTAAAGTGAAAAGATAATGCTAAAAAAACTACTAAGACTCTGGAAGATAATCCCCATAGACGTCATCGTGTACAGCATGACCAAAGATACTATTGCCGATTTCAAAAATCTAGACTACCCTATTCAAGTAGCCCAAATAAGCCCAAATAAAAAACAGTTTTTCATTACTGATGAAGGGCTCCTAGTACATCAAAGTTTTTTATTTAAAAAGTTATTTCTACTTAAGATTATTAATGAAGTAGGACCAACCATAGGGGATTGCAACACCCTCGAGGCCTATAAAGGAAAGTCTATTTACCCCTATGTGATTAACTACATCGCCAAAGAGGAACTGCTCCATAATAATCAAAAGGAAGTGTTTATTATAGTCAACTCCAATAATGAGAGCTCCATTCGAGGTATCGAAAAAGCAGGGTTTAAAACACATACCAAAATAAAAGCAAAACGATTCCTAGTTTTTCATTTTGGGGTCCACCGCAATTCAAACTAATTTTCTCAGTAATCAAAATACTTATAAACAAAGCTTCTCTTAGTTGGGAAGCTTTTTTATATTTGTCCAAAAGCCTAAAGCTAGTTTATGTTACCATTAAATGTAAAAAACGAAACGTCAAGACTAAGAGCTGTTGTGCTCGGTTCAGCAGTACATAACGGACCAACACCAACCGCAGAAGAAGCTTACGATCCAAAATCGCTAGAACATATCCTTGCAGGGACCTATCCTGTAGAAGCCGATATGGTAAACGAAATGGAAGCTTTCAACCAAGTATTTCAAAAATATGAGGTCAAAGTCTACCGTCCGGAGCTGATAGAAAACTACAACCAAATCTTTTCACGTGACATTGGTTTTGTAATTGATGATGTCTTTATAAAAGCCAACATCCTTCCCGATAGAGAAAGAGAACTCGACGCCATTCAATATGTAATCGACCAAATCAATCCTGCAAAAGTAGTACGACCACCCGAAGAAGTTCATATAGAAGGGGGTGACGTAATGCTCTGGAATGATTATATATTTATAGGAACCTATAAAGGCACCGATTATAAAGACTATATTACGGCGCGAACTAACATGGAAGGGGTAAACTATATCAAACAATTGTTCCCAAATAAAATTGTAAAAGAGTTTGATCTCGTGAAGTCAAAATTAGAAGCCCGAGACAACGCTTTACACCTAGATTGTTGCTTTCAACCCGTAAGTAAGAATAAAGGAATCATCTATAAAAGTGGTTTCCGTCAAGAATCTGATTATGTGTATTTAGTCAAACTGTTTGGTAAGGAGAATCTTTTCCATATCACGCGAGACGAAATGTATAACATGAATTCTAACGTATTTTCCATTGATGAAAATGTGGTGGTATCAGAAAGAAACTTTACCCGCTTAAACAATTGGCTTCGCGATAACGGATTTGTCGTTGAAGAAATACCCTATGCAGAAATTGCCAAACAAGAAGGATTGTTGCGATGTTCAACACTTCCATTAATTAGAGACTAAAATGAAACAAACAACCAATTCCATCTTGATGATTCGCCCAGTGGCTTTTCGCATGAACGAACAAACTGCCGTAAATAATTATTACCAAAAGGTTCTTGAAGGTCTATCACTCGAAACTGTAAATGCAAAAGCGCAAGCAGAATTTGATGCTTTTGTGGCCAAATTGCGTAAAGTAGGGGTAAACGTTACCGTAGTAGAAGATACACTAGAACCCAACACACCCGATAGTATTTTTCCAAACAATTGGATTTCATTTCATGAAAGTGGCGATGTAGTGTTATATCCCATGTTTGCAGAAAACCGTCGCGCCGAGAGAAGAGAAGATATACTCGATGTTTTGGAAGATGATGGTTTTGTCATCAATGAAATTATGGACTATACTTTGGCCGAAGAAGATAATGTTTTCTTAGAAGGTACAGGAAGTTTATTGTTAGACAGAGAAAATGGTAAAGCCTATTGTGCCTTATCGCCAAGAGCCGATGAAGAATTAATGATCGAGTTTTGTGAGGATTTCGAATTTACACCTGTACTATTTGAAGCATTCCAAACCGTAAACGGCGAACGTAAATTAATTTATCATACCAATGTAATGATGTGCTTGGGAGATACTTTCGCAGTGATTTGTGCCGATTGTATTGACGATAAAAAAGAACGCAAAATGGTATTAGACAGCCTTCGTGGAGATGATAAAGAAATTATATTAATTACAGAAGAGCAAGTAAATAACTTTGCCGGAAACATGCTCGAAGTAAAAGGTAAAAATGAAGAACGATTTCTAGTAATGAGTGAGTCAGCCTATAAGAGCTTGACCAAAAAGCAAATTACCCAACTCGAAGCACATGTTGAAATAATACATTCTAGTTTAGACACCATTGAAGCTTGTGGAGGCGGAAGCGCCCGCTGCATGATGGCAGAAATTTTCTTACCTAAAGAATAAGTAATTTATAATCCTACTGCACAACAAAAAACTCCAAACCGCAAGGTTTGGAGTTTTTTGTTGGAAGATTAAAATGTAATTAGATCCCGCGAATAATAGCCAAAACAGAACTAATAATATACTGAATTCCAATTGAGATTGTAAGGAATCCAATGATTCTAGAAACCGCTACTATTCCTGAAGCTCCAAGAAATTTAGCGATATAGTCTGCACTTCGTAAAATGATAAAAATAACGAAACTAACAACCAGTATAGCTAAAGAAGAGATCAAAATGTCGTTTGTAGAATTGTGTTCTTGATAAAAAGCAATCAATAAAGAAATAGATCCCGGACCCGCAAGCATGGGCATAGCCAGCGGAGTTAAAGCAATTTCATTCCGACTTTGTATGTCTTCTTCTACTTTTTTGTTTATCCCCCTGTTTTTATTAAACTTCCCATTAAGTAAGGAAAACCCAGAACTAGCAATTATAATTCCACCCGCAATACGCAAAGCCGTTATAGTAATCCCAAAAAATGTCAATACATACTGTCCTATAAAAAACGAAATAATCAAGATGATAAATACATTTATGGCCGTCAGCATGGATACTTTTGAACGCTCTTTTTTAGTGTAATCCTGCGTTAATCCTACAAAAATAGGAACTGTCCCAATGGGGTTTAGGACTGAAAATAGGGCTGCAAAAAGAAAAATAAATAACTCCATAGTTTTTTCGGCAAAGATAAATTCTCCATTTCTTTTTAACTATTAAATAGAAGTTAAATAAATCTTCTGAATTATAAAGTTACCATTATCTTTGACCCATAGAAATGAAATTCATGAAAAATAAAAAGACCTTAGTTCTTGGAGCTTCCACAAAACCGGAACGATATGCTTTTAAAGCAATCACAATGTTAGTAGAAAAAGGACATACAGTATTAGCAATCGGTCAGAATGCAGGAGAAGTGGCAGGCGTGAAAATATATACTAAAAATATTCCGCTCAAGAATATTGACACTGTGACTTTATACCTCAATCCAGTTCGCCAACGCGATTATTATAATTACATCATCGAAACTAAACCTAAACGAGTAGTGTTTAATCCAGGCACCGAAAACCCTGAGTTTTATCAATTATTACAAGGTAACGGAATTAAAGTTGAGGTAGCTTGTACCTTAGTTTTATTAACAACCAATCAATATTAATAACGTGTATTTTCAGAGGCAGGCTTGCTAATTATTAATAATCCTAGAAAGGTTATTAATCCGTTTACAATAATTAATTCTTCGGCAAATTCATAGTTGCCAAAAAGCTCTTTTGAATAATAACTCAGCAAGAAAGTCAGTATTGGTGATAGGATACAAACTATAGGGACCAGATATTCATTTACCGTTTTTGTTTTTGCAAATAAACCAAAAGCATACAGGCCTAAAAGCGGACCATAAGTCAATGCGGCTATTTTAAAAATAAGACTGACAACTGAAGCATCATTGAAGAAGTTTATTAAAAGAATGACAATAAACATTAGGAACGAAAATCCGATATGAACCAAGTGACGCGTTCTAACGATATTGGGTTTGTTTTGATTTTTACTTTTATCCATACCTAGAAAATCCACACAAAATGAGGTTGTCAGGGCAGTCAAAGCCGAATCTGTCGTTGCAAATGTTGCCGCAGTCAATCCCAATAAAAAGATTATTGCTGGAAATAGAGTCAGGTGATGGAAAGCAATCTCGGGAAACAATAAATCTGTTCTTGCTACGCCATCTACCATTGGTACTGTAATTCCATTTTTTTCTGCATAGATGTAGAGCAAAGCACCAACACTTAAAAAGAAAATATTTATAATCACAAAAATTCCTGTAAACGTGTACATGTTTTTCTGTGCTTCTCCAATGTTCTTACAACTAAGGTTTTTTTGCATTAAATCCTGATCAAGTCCAACCATCGCAATGGTAACGAACATTCCGCCCAAAATTTGTTTTGCAAAATGTGTGCTTTTAAGCCAATCATCAAAAAAGAAAACTTTGGAATAATTACTGTTTTTAACTGCTTCAAATGCCTCCCCAAACGAATAATCCAAACTGTCGCAAATAAAATAAATGGTGAGGAATACTGATGAAACTAAGAAGAATGTCTGCAAAGTATCAGTAATGATAATTGTTTTTAACCCACCCCGATAGGTATAGGCAAAAATCAAACCAAGGGAAATAAATACTGTTACATAGAAGGGAACCCCAAATGCATTAAATAGATAACGTTGTAACACTAAAACGACCAAATATAATCTCGCGGCAGAACCAATTGTTCGGCTAATCAGGAATATAAACGCCGCTGTTTTGTATGATACGTTTCCAAGTCGCTGTTCTATATACCCATAAATCGATGTCAAGTTCATGCGGTAGTATAACGGCAATAAAACTTTTGCAATCAGCAAAAATCCTAGCGCATTACCCAAAACAAACTGGAAGTATTTAAATTGAATATCGGGAGAGCCTACCTGACCTGGAACCGAAATAAAAGTAACTCCAGACAATGCCGTTCCAATCATTCCAAAAGCTACCAAATACCATTTGGAATTTTTATTAGCTTTGAAAAAAGTATCATTATCACTGTTCTTTTTGCTGACCAAGTTAGAGATCAAAATAAGTAAACCAAAATATAAAATGATGATGATTAGGATAGTACTAGGTGACATAATGTATATTTATTAAAAAGCCAAAATACATAAATTATTCTCATAAATTAAAATTATCTAATTTTCAAATTGCCTATTTTTGTATCATGGAATTTTCATCAAAATTACTAGAAAGAGCGGTTAATGAAATGGCTCAATTACCCGGGATTGGCAAAAGAACGGCACTGCGATTAGTGTTGTATTTGCTAAAGCAACCGCCAGAACAAACACTTTATTTGTCGAATGCTTTGACTACTATGCGCGAGGATATTAAGTTTTGTGTGTCATGTCACAATATTTCTGATGTTGATCTCTGTGAAATTTGTAATAATTCCGCTAGAAATCATAAAATTATATGCATTGTTGAGGATGTTCGTGACGTAATGGCAATTGAAAATACCAATCAGTTTAAAGGGATTTACCACGTGTTAGGCGGTAAGATTTCTCCAATTGATGGTGTCGGCCCAAGTCAACTAAATATTGCATCATTAATAAGTAAAGTAAAACAAGAAACAATTGACGAACTTATTTTTGCTCTAAGTTCAACGATGGAGGGGGATACCACTAATTTTTTCATATTCAAACAAATAAAAGATCTAAATATAAGAACGTCAACAATAGCACGCGGGATTGCTGTGGGGGATGAATTAGAATATGCTGATGAAGTGACTTTAGGACGTAGTATTTTGAATCGAGTGCCCTTCGAAAATTCCCTGAAAAGCAGCTAAAAAATAATACATCTTTACAGTTTTATATTTAGAATTGAAAAACTATCTTTGTTTGCTAATTTTTTTTTAAGAATAATGAATAATCCCAGATTGTATTTATTACTGTTGTTGAGTATTGTGATGACTTCTTGCGTGCCTACTAAAGATTTGATTTATCTTCAAAATAAAAACAATGCCTCAAATGCTGCTGTAGCGGCAACCACTGTAAAACCTTATCGTTTACAAACGAATGATATTTTGGCAATAACGATTAAAGCAATAGATCCTAAACTAGTTGAAATATTTACCAGCACCACTACTCAAGGTACTGGATTTCAGAATGAACAAGCCAGTTATTTTTCAGGGTATTCTGTAGATGACCATGGGAATATAAGATTGCCAATTCTTGGCGATATCAACGTATTAGGTTTTACAATAGAAGAAGTTAGACAAAAAATAGAAAAGCAGCTTAACGATAAGTATTTCACAACAGAAGCAGGAATATTTGTTACTGTCAAATTATCAGGATTTAGATATACCATAAACGGTGAAGTTACTTTTACAGGAACAAAAGTTTTGTATCAAGATAGAGTAAACATCATGGAAGCTATCGCTAATGCAGGAGATATATCAGTTATCGGAGATAGAAAAGATGTAAAAGTAATAAGAAGATATTCTCAAGGAAGCGAAACATTCAGTATTGATTTAACTGATGCAAATGCCGCAAATTCACCTTGCTACTATTTACAGCCCAATGATTATATTTATGTAAAGCCTTTGAAACAAAAATCTTGGGGGACAGGAAAGACAGGGATAGAGTCTTTGACAACCATTGTGACTACATTGTCACTTGCAACAACTATCTACTTATTACTTAAAAACTAACATTAATTTTCATGCTCGAAATAAAAGATTTTACTTTTTTTGACAATAAAAACAGTTTTGATTTTAAAGGGTTTCTGATCAAAACTACCAGTTATTGGAAATGGTTTTTGGTGGGATTAATCATTGCGTTTTCTATTGCACATCAAGTAAACGTGAGAAAACAAAAAATTTACGGCATTGAAACAACTATTGTTGTCAAAGAAGAAAACAATCCTTTTTTTACAGCCAATACAAGTTTGGTTTTCAATTGGGGAGGTACCTCCGATAAAGTTCAAATGATTTCGACTACTTTAAAGTCTCGGTCACATAACGAAATTGTCGTAGATAAATTAAATTTTTACATCGATTATTTTAAGCAAACAAAATATTTCTTGCAAGATGTATACGGACAAATTCCTTTTAAAATAATTGTAAATAAGAAACAAAACCAGTTATACGAGCATTTTATTGGTGTAAAAATGCTTTCTGCAACTACTTATCAAATTAGAATTCCATTTCAAAAAAATAATCAAAATGTAATTAATTATGATAGTAACAGAATTATACCAATCACAGTTCAGAATAATGAATTAATTAAAAATTTTAGAATTGGAGATGAAGTAAATCTGCCCTTCCTTCATTGGAGATTAGAAATCTCAGATTTTTCTAAAATGAAGTTGAATGAAGAAATTCTCGTTCGATTTAATTCTTTTGATGAAACAGTTGGGAAATGCAAGGGTATTAAAATTGCATTTGATGAGAAAGCTGCATCGATTTTAAAATTAGGTATGGAAGGGACCAATAAAAACCGAATGGTTGACTTCTTGAATACTACAGTTGATTGCCTTATTAAAAGACAATTGGAAAATAAAAATAAATTTGCAGAAAACACCATCAATTTCATTGATCAGACTCTTTTGAAGATGGAAAGTCAATTGAAGGATTCTGGAAATGATCTAAAAGATTTTAGCAAAAACAATAGTATTATTGATTTGGACGATAAAGGAGCCAGTATCAAACAACAACTACTTGACTTAGATACCCGAAAGGATGAAGTCGAACGAAAAATAGCATATCTTAATTCGTTGAAAATGTATCTAAAGAATGCTAATGACTATTCAAAATTACCAGCTCCAACTGTCGCAGGAATAGATGATCCAAATATTTTAGATAATGTTTCAAGACTTATAGGTTTGTCTATACAAAGGTCTGAATTGTTGTATTCAGCCAAAGGGCCTATTTTTTATGATAGAGTAGATAACGAAATTGGTGCAGTAAAAAGAGTATTGTTAGAAAACTCAAATTCTCTAAAAAGTGTTTTGCAAATCGATTTAGAGAATGCAAATAGAAAACTAGCTGAGATTGATGCAGAAATTAAAAAGATGCCAGAAACAAATCAAGCCTACTTGAATATATCGAGGAAGTATGATTTAAGTAGTAGTCTTTACAGTACTTATTTGCAAAAAAGAAGTGAAGCTTCAATTGTTAAAGCGTCCAATCTTTCTGATATTCAATTTATTGATTCCGCAAAAGATGTTGGAGGTGGATTACTAGGACCCAAAACTAGTGTGAATTATGTTTTGGCATTTTTTGCTGGAATTTTAATTCCATTGGTACTTGTTTTTCTCATATTTTTCATTAATAATACAATACAAAATATCTCCGATATTTCCACACTTACTCAATTACCACTTTTAGGAATAGTAGGAGTTAAACATTCTGATTCTAATTTATCGGTATTAGAACGTCCAAAATCAGCACTGTCAGAATCTTTTCGGGCAATTCGATCATCATTACAGTTTATCTATAAAAAGCAAAGTATAGAAGGTTCAAAAACATTAATGTTAACATCCTCTATAAGTGGTGAAGGAAAGACATTTTGCTCAATTAATATTGCTACAGTTTTTGCCTTAAGTGAAAAGAGAACTATTATTTTAGGTCTTGATTTACGCAAGCCTAAAATATTTGATGATTTCAACATTAAAAATGATGTTGGGATTGTTAACTATTTAATAGGTCAAAAGAAGTTAGACGATGTTATTCAAAAAACACACGTTCCTTATCTAGATGTAATTACTTCGGGGCCTATTCCTCCAAATCCTTCTGAGTTGATTTTAGGAGAAAGCATGAAGGAAATGATGTCTGAATTAAAGAAGAAATATGACTATATTGTCTTAGATACTCCTCCTGTAGGTCTAGTGTCTGATGCTCTAGAATTGGCTCAGTTTTGCGATGTGACTTTGTATGTTGTAAGACAAAATTTTACCAAAAAAGAAATGTTGACGCTCCTTAATAACAGAGCAAAAAGAGGAGAATTAAATAATATAAGTATTGTCTTCAATGGTTATGAAAATAAAGCTAAATATGGCGTAGGTTATGGTTATGGTTATGGCTATGGTTATAGTTATGGCTATGGCAATGGAAGCGGATATCATGAGGAAGATGAACCTACAGGCTTTTTTGCTAGATTATATTACAAAATATTTAAGCCTAAAAAGTAATGAAAGATAAAAAAATATCCATACTTATTACTGGAGGGGCTGGATTTATTGGTTCTAATCTTTGCGAATATTTTTTAGCAAAAAATTATAACGTTACTTGCTTGGATAATTTTTCTACAGGGCACAAGCATAATGTTGAGCCTTTTATGTCAAATCCAAATTTTGATTTAATTATTGGGGATATAAGAGATCCACATACATGCGCTACCGCTGCTAAAAATAAAGATTATGTCTTACACGAAGCCGCCTTAGGGTCTGTGCCGCGTTCAATAAATGATCCTCATACAACCAATGAGGTAAACATATCTGGTTTTTTAAATATGCTTATTGCATCAAGAGATGCCGGTGTAAAACGCTTTGTATATGCAGCGAGTTCTTCTACCTATGGTGATTCTGAAAGTCTACCTAAAATCGAAGATGTAATTGGAAAGCCTCTTTCTCCTTATGCCATCACGAAGTACGTTAATGAATTGTATGCAGAAATATTCGGTAAAACCTATGGTATGGAAACCATAGGACTACGCTATTTTAATGTTTTTGGAAGAAGACAAGATCCAAACGGAGCATATGCAGCAGTGATTCCAAAATTTGTACAGAGTTTAATTAAATATGAAAGTCCGGTCATTAATGGCGACGGAAATTTTTCTAGGGATTTCACTTATATAGATAATGTTATCAAGATGAATGAGTTAGCTTTGTTTTCAGACAATGCTTTAGCCATAAATACTATTTTTAATACGGCATATGGAGACAGAATTACCTTAAATGAAATGGTTAATTGTCTTAAATTGTATCTTTCCGATTTTGACGCTAAAATAGCAGAAGTTCCTGTTATATATGGACCAAATAGACCTGGTGATATTCCACATTCTTTAGCTAGTATTGAAAAAGCACAAAACTTACTAAATTACAAACCCGATTTTTCATTTCAACTAGGCTTGAGGGAAGCGGTTAAATGGTATTGGGATAACTTGAAATAAAAAAACATGAAGATTACAAATATATGTTGTGTTGGAGCAGGATATGTTGGCGGACCAACAATGGCTGTTATTGCTGAAAAATGCCCTCATATAAAAGTTACAGTAGTAGATTTAAATGAAAATAGAATTGCCGCCTGGAATGATAGCAATATTAACAATATTCCTATTTATGAACCAGGTTTGTCAGAGATTGTTGCTAAGACAAGAAATATAAATTTGTTCTTTTCAACCGAGGTAGAAAAAGCAATTGACGAAGCAGAATTAATTTTCATCTCAGTAAATACCCCAACAAAGACATACGGTACTGGTAAAGGTATGGCAGCTGATCTGAAATATATTGAACTTTGTGCTCGTCAAATAGCAAAAGTGGCAAAATCTGATAAGATCATTGTAGAAAAATCTACATTGCCTGTTAGAACTGCTGAAGCTCTAAAATCTATATTAGACAACGCTGGAAATGGTGTCCAATTTCAAATATTGTCTAATCCTGAGTTTCTAGCAGAAGGAACAGCGGTACCTGATTTATTAAATCCAGATAGAGTTCTAATTGGAGGAGAACATACAGTCGAAGGACAAAACGCTATAGATGCTTTGGTTGAAGTTTATGCTAATTGGGTACCCAAAGAGCGTATATTAAAAACTAATGTTTGGTCTTCAGAATTATCAAAATTAACAGCTAACGCTTTTTTAGCGCAAAGAGTTTCTTCTATAAATGCCATTTCTGAATTATGTGAAAAAACAGAAGCAAATGTTGGTGAGGTTTCTAGAGCAATAGGTATGGATAGCAGAATTGGAGATAAATTTTTAAAGGCGTCAGTTGGTTTTGGGGGGTCTTGTTTCCAAAAGGACATCCTGAATTTAGTTTATATTTCAAAGGCATTTGGTTTAAATGAAGTGGCCGATTATTGGGAACAAGTAATCATAATGAATGATCACCAAAAAAGACGTTTTTCTAGAAAAATCGTGCAAACATTATACAATACAGTTTCAGGTAAAAAAATCACTTTTTTAGGATGGTCCTTTAAGAAAGATACTAATGATACTAGAGAATCAGCAGCTATTTATGTGGCCGACGATTTAATTAATGAACAGGCAAACATAGCCCTTTATGATCCAAAAGTTAATTACCAACAAGTAGTAACTGATTTGAATTATCTTGAAACAAGAAATGCTGAAGTTAATGAAAAACACATTGTAGCTTTTGACAATCCCTATGAGGCTTGTCAAAATGCTCATGCCATTGCTGTGTTAACGGAATGGGATGAATTCAATGATTACGATTGGGAAAAAATATACGATGGTATGCTTAAACCTGCATTTATATTCGATGGTAGAAATCTTTTAGATGCTGCTAAAATGAAATCAATAGGTTTTGTATATCAATCAATTGGAACAAAATAAACTAAATTTGAAATTTAAACTTTAGGATTTTATAAATAAACATGGATTCAAAAATTGCAATAATTGGACTTGGATATGTAGGCTTACCGCTGGCAAGATTATTTGCTACAAAATATTCAGTAGTAGGTTTTGATATTAATCAAAAAAGAATAAGCGAATTAAATTCTGGAAATGATGTTACCCTTGAAGTTGACGAAATAACGCTTAAAAATGTATTGGTGAATAATTCATCAGCAGCTATAGGCCTTTTCTGCACCCATAATTTAGAGGACATAAAAGATTGTAACTATTATATCGTTACAGTTCCAACTCCTGTAGATAAAAATAATCGTCCAGACTTAACACCGCTTTATAAATCAAGTGAAACAGTTGGAAAAGTTTTAAAAAAGGGAGATGTTGTTATTTATGAATCTACGGTATATCCTGGTGTGACAGAAGAAGAATGTATTCCTGTTTTAGAAAAGGTAAGCGGTCTAAAGTTCAATGTAGATTTCTTTGCGGGATATTCTCCTGAGAGAATTAATCCAGGAGACAAAGAGCATACAGTAGAAAAAATTCTAAAAGTAACTTCAGGCTCTACGCCAGAAATAGGCCTTAAGGTTAATGAGCTTTATAAATCAGTGATCATTGCAGGAACCCATTTAGCGCCAAGTATTAAAGTGGCAGAAGCTGCAAAAGTAATTGAAAATTCACAACGTGATATCAATATTGCTTTTGTTAATGAACTTGCAAAAATTTTTAATATATTAGAAATAGATACTCAAGCAGTACTAGAAGCAGCCGGAACTAAATGGAATTTCCTTCCTTTTAAACCGGGATTAGTAGGCGGACATTGTATCGGAGTCGATCCTTATTATTTGGCACAAAAAGCGCAAGAAAGAGGATACCATCCTGAAATTATTTTAGCGGGAAGACGTTTAAATGACAGCATGGGAGAATATGTTGCTTCACAAGTAGTAAAGTTGATGATAAAAAAGGGGGTTACAATTAATGGAGCCCAATTGTTAATGCTAGGTTTTACTTTTAAAGAAAATTGCCCCGACGTTAGAAATACCAAAATCGTAGATGTCGTATCAGCGTTAACAGATTACGGTATTCAGGTGACAATCTATGATCCTTGGGCAAAACCAGAAGAGGTATGGCACGAATACCAATTAAAAACTACAAATGAATTACCTACTATGACTTTTGATTCATTAGTGTTAGGGGTGGCCCATAAAGAGTTTCAAACTCTTGATCTTTCAAAGTTGAAAAATGATAACTGTGTCGTGTTTGATGTGAAAGGAGTTTTAAAAGACAAAGCAGACGGAAAATTATAGATGAAAAAAATAGTTATCACAGGTGGTGCAGGTTTTATAGGGTCTCATGTCGTAAGACGTTTTATGACCAGATATCCATCATATCAAATTTTTAATCTCGATGCACTTACCTATGCTGGAAATTTAGAAAATATTACAGATATTGAAAATTTGCCCAATTATACATTTCTTAAAGGTGATATAACTGATGCCGATTTTATTAATGATTTATTCCAAAAATATCAATTTGATGGCGTTATTCATTTAGCTGCCGAATCCCATGTAGACCGTTCAATTACTGATCCATTAGCTTTCGTAAAGACAAATGTAGTAGGAACGATGAATTTGCTAAACGCGTGCAAAACTATTTGGTCCAATAATTATGATGGAAAGCGTTTCTATCATATTTCAACAGATGAAGTATATGGTAGTTTAGGTGCTACAGGCTTGTTTACAGAAACAACCCCCTATGATCCTAATTCGCCTTACTCTGCATCTAAAGCAAGTTCAGATCACTTTGTAAGAGCCTATGGAGAAACCTATGGATTGCCTTATGTCATAACTAATTGCTCCAATAATTACGGACCCAATCATTTTCCAGAAAAACTAATCCCTCTATTTATTAATAATATTATCAATAATAAACCTTTGCCAGTTTATGGTGATGGAAAATACACGCGTGATTGGCTTTTTGTAGAAGATCATGCCGTGGCAATTGATTTGGTTTTTCATGAAGGTAAAAATCATGAAACTTATAATATTGGAGGTTTTAATGAATGGCAAAATATTGAATTAGTCAAATTGCTGTGCCAACAAATGGATCTAAAAATTGGACGTGCTTCTGGCGAATCTGAAAAGTTAATTACTTATGTCAAAGACCGTCCAGGACACGATTTACGGTATGCTATAGATGCTACAAAAATTAATAAAGAATTAGGGTGGAAACCTTCAGTAACTTTTGAACAAGGTTTGGAACGAACTATCGATTGGTATTTAAATAATACAGAATGGTTAGACCGAGTTACCTCAGGTGAATATCAAAAGTACTATGATAAGCAATATTCTAAATAGGAATGCTATAAAGGTCAAGTTGTACCCTTAGCTTAATAAATAAAATTTTTAGCATTTAATGCTCAATAGATATCTTTAATAGAAGCTAAATCATGCAGAAAAAAATACTTGTTTTAGGCGTTGGTCAGCATAACTTTTTATATTATTTATATTCAGCTTTAAAGGCTTATAATAATTCGTATACAGTTGTAGCGCCCTTTGTTCGAGAACTCGATAAAAGTGTGAAAAGCGATACTTCTATTTACAATAACGAATTAGCTTCTCAAAAAGTCAGTCTCCTTAATTATTTAAAAGCTTTTATATTTCTTCCGTTTGACGGATTCCTATATCAAACATTCTTCTTTATTCTTTTTATTGAAAGAAAATTCAAAAAAGCTATTCATTTTGTACTCAAGTATAGCCAAGCGAAAGCGTTCTTTCTCCAAAATGATAATTTTAAGTCGTTTGACATATTTCATTTTCATTACTTACAATACAGTTACGTACGCGAACTTTTTTTAATACCAAAAGGGAAAAATATTGTATGCACTTTTTGGGGCTCTGATTTATTACGAACGGCAGACATTCTCAATTTATATATAATTAAAAAAGCACTAAATAGAGCAACGTCGATTACTTGTCAATCCCTTGAATTAAAAGAGATTATTTTATCTAAATATGGAAGACACCTCGAAAGTAAAATAAGCGTTGTGATGTTTCCCATTGACACGAAAACATACGAAGCAATTGATGTCTATAAAACAAAGCAAGTGTCGATAAATGAGTTTAAAGAAAAATATAACTATTCAAATGAAAAACTCAATGTGTTAATCGGACATAACGGTAGTATGTTCAATAACCATGAAAATATCATTAAGTCGCTAGGTCAGTTAGAGCAGAAAGAAAAAGTCCATTTAATCGTAAATCTCAATTATGGATTACCAGAATCTGATAAAGATTCCTATAAAGCTAAACTAACTCAGGCGCTAGAAGATACAGGGATGAGCTTTGTTGTTCTTGAAAATTTTTTTTCAGGTGATGAATTAGCTATTGCCAGGTTAGCTTCCGAAGTTTTTATCCACATGCCTATTTCCGATGCGCTTAGTGGTACCATGCTAGAAATGCTCTATGCTTCTAATATTGTCATAACCGGTTCTTGGTTACCCTATAAAACGTTTGTAAATGCAGGATTAAAGTATCATGAGGTGAGCGATTTTTCCAAACTTCCAACTGTTTTTGATAACATATTAAATCAGTATAATACTGAAAAAGATGTAGCACAGCAAAACCACAAGGCCATTCAAGAATCATTTTTTGGGGATCGTATTATTGCCAAATGGAATCAGATTTTAAATTAACTAAAATGGATTTAAAAAGCAAAGTTAAAAAGAGTTTGATGTGGACTTTTGGAGATCAAATCGTTACTCAGATAGTCTTTGTTCTTTTTGGTATTTTTCTAGCACGGATTTTATCGCCATCAGTTTTTGGCGTAGTAGGAATGGTCACAATGTTCACTAATTTCGCAGCTCTTTTTATCGATATGGGTTTTGGAGTAGCATTAATCCAAAAGAAAGAAGCTGATAACGAACATTTTTCTTCAGTATTTTGGCTTAACTTAGGAATCGGTTGCTTTCTCTATGGGCTGTTTTTCTTCATGGCCCCCCTGTTCAGTATATTTTTTCATCAACCCCAACTCACAATATTAGTCAGAGTAATCTGTTTGTCATTTATAATTAGCTCACTTACATCGGTCCAATCCAATTTATTAGTTCGCGAACTCAAATTCAAGCAAAAAGTATTATTCAACTGGATTTCCGTTATTCTTGGGTATACAGTTGCTTTTTTGCTGGCTTTGAAAGGATTCGGAGTTTGGGCAGTGGTATGGATGACCATAGTGACCGCAAGCTCCAATTCGTTGCTCTATTGGATTTCTTCAGACTGGAGGCCTTCATTTCTATTCAATCGGAATAAAATAAAAGAATTATCAAAATTCGGATTCAATGTTTTAGGGGATACCTCCGTTAATTATTGGTCTAGAAATTTTGATAACTTTATCATTGGTCGGATGTTAGGAAGTACCCAGCTAGGGTTATATACTAGAGCCTATTCGTTAATGTTGTTGCCTCTTAGAAATATTTCTTCTGTAATAACCAAAGTAATGTTTCCCGCTTTTTCCAAAAAGCAAGATGATGTAGCCAGTATTAAACGACATTATCTTCAAATCATCAAATACATTGCTTTAGTTACATTTCCTGCCATGATCGGACTTTCTTTGGTATCCAAAGAATTTGTATTGTTGTTTTTTGGTAAGAATTGGACAGGAATGATTCCAGTACTAGCCATATTAAGTTTAGTAGGAGCGGTCCAATCCATCTTTTCTTTAAACGGAATGATTTATAATTCTTTGGGAAAAGCTCATATTGCTTTTAAAGTTTCAATATTAGTTAACGTTGTCTTGATAATAGCTTTTACTATTGGTGTTAATTTTGGCATCGAAGGTATGGCATGGAGCTATTTAATCGCTAGTATCCTATTATTTTTTCCAATTTACAATACAGCAATAAAGCAACTAAATACGACCTTGTCAGAAGTTTTTTTTACCCTAAAAGGCAGTATAGGAGCAACCTTGACTATGGCACTGGTAATGATAGTTTTAAATAATTTTTTGAGTACCTCTTTATTAGTCGGCTTTGCAGTCAAAACTTTTGTTGGCACACTTATTTATTTTATCATTGTATATAATTTGGAAAAAGCACTAGTTAAAGGGTTACTTTTAAAAGTAAAAAAACTACTCAAAATACAATAAATCAAGGATTTATATCCAACTTTATGAAAATAGTCAGAATTACTACACTGCTTGATTTTGGAGGACAGGAAAGAAAATACATCTCTTTTACACAAAATCCTGCATGGTTAGTTAATGACTATATTTTTGCGGCGATTGGACATGGAGGGTATGCCGAAAAAAAAATAAAGGAACGTGGTTTTGAAGTGGTTATTTTTAATCAAAAACCCAATATTTCCAACCTAAAAAACATCTGGATGCTGTACAAATGGTTTAGAGAAATAAAACCAGATCTAGTGCATACAGCCGCAGCTGAGGCTAACTTTCATGCAACCATAGCAGCAAAGTTAGCAGGAGTAAAAGTTGTAGTAGCAGAAGAAATCGGATTCCCTACCCATTCCAGTAAAGCAAGAGTGGTGTTCAGGATGATTTATAATTGGTGCGATAAAGTGATTTGCGTGTCTAAAGCAGTTCATCAATTCTTAGTGGATATCAACGAAATTAAACCAGATAAAGGAGTGCTTGTGTATAATCCTGTTGGCGAACCCAAATCCATCGAGAGAAAGCTTTCCAATGCGTTTACTATAGTATGTGTCGGTCGTTTAGAGAAAGTAAAAAACCAGCAGTTATTGATTAAGGCATTTTCTAGATTAAAAGATAAAAGCATAAAGTTAATCTTAGTAGGTGATGGCAGAGAAAAGGAGAATCTTCAAAAATTGATCTCCGATTTAAATCTCATTAAAAGGGTAGAGGTTACGGGCTTTTCTCCTGAACCTGAAAAATATTTAGCCAAAGCCAATCTTTTCGTGCTTCCATCCTTATCGGAAGGATTTGGTATTGCAGTCGTGGAAGCTATGCAACAAGGACTGCCTTGTCTATGTTCATCAATTGGCGGTATTCCCGAATTCATAGAAGAAAATAAAACAGGTTGGATGTTCAATCCCAATAAGGAAGAGGAGTTGTTTGAAAAACTAGAAGTAATAACAGCACTTCCGCAAACTGAACTTAATACGATTGGAGCGAATGCGAAAGCCTATGTGTTACAAAATTTTTCCGAAAAAAAATACGTAACAGAGTTAGAAGACTTATACCAACAACTACAATGATTAGAGTACTCAATATCATAGAAACCATAAGCTCTGGAGGCGTAGAAAGACGAAGATTGTCTATGGCAAAGCTGTTGGATAAAACAAAATTTGAATTAAAAATTATCTGTACCAATATCTACGGTGATTTTGCTGATGAAATTAGAAAGGAAGGGGTTGAAGTAATTGAAATCGGACCTTTGAAATCTTTTATGGATACTAAGCAACATCAAAAGGTAATGAAAGTGATCGAAGAATATAAACCGCAGATTATTCACGGTGCCATTTTTGAAGGAGTAACTATGGCTTCCATAAACGGTTTTCTTAAACACGTTCCCATCATTATAGTAGAGGAAACTTCTGACCCACAAACGCGCTCATGGAAAGGGAATCTATTAATGAAATTACTAACCCTGCCTGCCAAAAAAGTAATAGGCGTTTCACCGGCCGCAACACACTATTTGACGCAAACCTTGAAGATTAATAAAGAGAAGGTGCAACTGATTACCAATGGAATCGCTTTACCAAGGATCGTAGGTGCAGAAGAAACAGCCTTGCTGAAAAACGAACTCAATATCGCACCACATGAAATCGTAATTGGTTCTGTCGGCAGAATGACGGATGATAAAAACAAACGGTTTTCTGATTTAATAAAGGCGTTCGCTCAATTGATTAAGAATCATATTCCAGCAAAACTCGTCTTGGTTGGCGATGGAGTTGAAAAAGTAAAATACATACAGCAAGCCACAGCACTAAACATTCAAGAGCATATTGTTTTTGCAGGATATCAAAAAGATACTGCGTTGTACTATAGTATTTTTGATATTTTTACTTTGGTCTCGTCACACGAATCTTTCGGATTAGTATTAGCCGAAGCTATGTTTCATAAATTACCTATATTAGCAACCCGTGTGGGAGGCATGAAATACATTGTTGATGAGAATGAAACAGGCTTCTTAGTAGAAAAATACGAAGTAGAACAAATAGCAGCAAAACTAGAAATACTTTGCAATAATAAAGAGTTGAGAACCCAATTTGGAGAAAAAGGATATCAAAAAGCAAAAGAAAATTACACAGAAGAACGTTATGTTAGTAATGTACAATCCCTTTATTTACAACTTGCAGAACGCTATTTAGTACGATAACAAAACATTAAATATAGTAAACCACAACACAAATGAAAAAAAAGATAGATTACATTCTTAGAAAATTCTTTCTACACAAAAACGAAGAACTTCCAGCATTTCTAATACAAAAGCTATACCACCAAGGTAGCTATTTACCCTATACTACTTCCTCATTAAAATTTCGTTTTTTAGCCTGCTTGGTAAATGATATTGTAGTCAACGGAAGAACGTCTGTGTTAGAATTCGGTTCAGGGATTTCGACGATTATAGTAGCTCGTTTGATAAAAATGAACAATTTGAATTGTACCATAACTACCGTAGATGAAAGCGCCGAATGGCAAGAAATCATCAAAAAAATACTAAAAGAAGAGAACCTGTCAGACTATGTGAATTTTGTATGTGCACCTACGGTAAAAAGTACTGATTTAGAGCTGTCTTATGAATACAACGGAGAAGTCGTTTTTGCGGCAAATGGAGACAAGAAATTCGATTTAGTTTTGGTAGATGGTCCATCAGCTTGGCAAAAAACCAACATCATGAGTAGAGCATCCAACCTAAAATTCATGAAAAACAATATGGCAGACAAGTATACCATTTTTGTGGACAATTCAGATAGACCGGGTGAGACAGAATTAGCAAAACGCATTCAAGCCGAACTTAAAGTAAGACCTATTTATCTTGATCCAACCTTTATGACCTTCTCTAAAGGGCAACATTTCAATTACGTTATCTAGTTTTTAGCATGAGTGATAAAATATACCTTCCGGGATTAAACGGAATCAGGGCTATTGCAGCTTTATCAGTTGCCTTCAGCCACATCAACAATAGGTTAGATTACTACAATTTACCCAAAAGTGAATTGCTGGATTTGGCTAATTTTGGAGTGACTATATTTTTCACCTTAAGTGGGTTTTTAATTACCTACTTATTATTAAAAGAGATTGAAAAAACCGGTAGCATAGACGTCAAGAAATTCTATATGCGTCGAGTGCTTCGTATATGGCCGCTCTACTATCTTTACTTGTTTATTGTAATCTGTATCACCGGTATTGAAAACGTACAATGGCCCATACTGTTCTATTTATTTATTTTACCCAACTTTAAGAACTCCTTCAATGGTGTGATTGCTACCATTGTGGGAAGCCGCACCTTAGTTTTTATGGTAGGCCATTATTGGTCCTTAGGCGTGGAAGAACAATTCTATGCATTTTGGCCGTGGATAGTGAAGAAATCAAAGTTGTTCTATAAATTCTTAATTTATTTTCCAATTGCCTATGTAGTGTTAAAAGTAGCGCTTAAGTTAGGCCATGCGCCTAATGGATTGCTTACATTTTTCCATTATACGCGATTTGGCTGTTTGACCATAGGGGCTTTAGGAGCCTATTTGTATTATAATAACAGCCCAAAAGTGCAATGGGTCATCAGTAAGGCATGGTTAGAAGTTTTGGCTTGGATTATGTTGCTAATTATTGGATTTAATAAATTTCATTTAGCGTCGGTGATTGATCACGAAATCATATCAGTGGTAACACTAATTATTATCTTTAATCAAATCGGTAACCCAAAACGACTAATTTCCCTTGAAAATAAACTGTTTGATTATTTGGGTAAAATTTCCTTCGGACTCTATGTCTACAATCCTTTAGTTATTTATGGAATGTCTTTTTTGGTCAATCAATTCGTAATCGAAAACCAAATTCTGAAGCAAGTGTTGATTTATACAGCGGTAGTGCCTGCTATAGTCCTAGTGGCACATATCTCCTATAATTATTACGAGAAACGCTTCTTGAAATTGAAGTTTAATTACACGACGGTGCATAGTGCTGCTAGTAAATCAGAATCGCAAAGCTAATGAAAAAGGTGCTTTTTATTACCTGGGATGGCCCTCAAACCAGTTATATGGAAGGCTTGTTTATGCCCATTTTAAGCGAAGTACAAAGTAAAGCGCCCTATGCCATTCACGTCATTCAATTTACATGGGGCACACAGGAACGAATCGCAGTTACCCATAAAAAAGCAACAGAATTAAATATAAAATACACTGCCCATCCTATTTCTAGAAAACCAGTGGCTGTACTTGGAAGCTTAATGACCTTGTATAAAGGCGTCAAGTTTTTAAGGAGGTACATCAAGGAAAACAATATTGATATCGTTATGCCACGAAGCACTATGCCTGCCATAATGGTAAACCAACTAAAAGATAAAAAGTTCAAGCTTCTTTTTGACGCCGACGGATTACCACTAGAAGAACGCGTTGATTTTTCAGGCTTATCGCGCCAAAGTAAGCAATACCAATGGCTGAAAAAAGCAGAAACTAAAATACTACTCCAAGCCGATGGGGTAATCACACGCTCTCAAAAGGCCATCGACATCCATCTAAAAACAATAAATAATCAACAGCCAAAAAAATTTACGGTGGTCTTAAATGGGAGGGATACTCGTTTTTTCAAACCAGAAGCAGCAATTAGAAAACAAGTGCGTGCAGAACTAAATATTTCAGAGGAAGCGACGGTATTTGTATACTGCGGTTCTCTTGGGCCACAATATGGTTGGTCGGAAATGATTGAAATCTTTGAAAAATACCAGCAAAAATACACAACCGCTCGTTTCTTAATCCTTACCGGAAATACAGAATTCGCATTAAGTCGTATTCCGAGCAATTTAGCCAGTACTATTATCGTTAAAAAAGTTCCCTTTGAACAAGTGCCAAAATACCTTAACGTTGCTGATGTGGCATTTGCACTGCGCGAACCCAAATTCAGTATGCAAGGAGTAGCTCCAATCAAATTAGGAGAATACCTTTTAATGGGTATACCTACAATCGCTTCCGCGGGAATCGGTGATTCCGAAGCCATTTTGAGTCAAGTGCCGAATGCTTTTCTATTTCATCATGAGAACACTCAGGCCGCTAATGATGCCCTTCAATTCGTGGAAAATTTATCCCAAGTGAACCATCAAGGAATTAGAGCCTGTGGCTTGGACTTTTTCTCGATAGAAAAAAGTGCCGAAGCCTATATTCAATCTTTCAATAAATTATCTAATCTTTGCAATAACTAAAGTTATGGTCTAAAAACCAGTAAAAAGTCATGAAAAATAAGGTGTTAATAACAGGAGGTGCCGGATTCATAGGTTCCAATTTAGCGATAAAATTAATTAATTTAGGATATTCAGTAACAGTTTTGGATAACCTCTCAGAACAAATTCATGGTGATCCTGAAACCTCCAGTTTATATCAATCCATAAAAGATAAAGTTACCTTTATTCAGGGAGATGTACGAGTGAAAGCAGATTGGTATAAAGCATTACACGATCAAAATATAGTAGTGCACTTGGCAGCCGAAACGGGTACCGGGCAATCCATGTACGAAGTACAAAAATATGTCGATGTCAATATAAATGGGACGGCTTTGTTTTTGGATTATTTAGTCAATGAAACACACGAAGTTCAAAAAGTCATCATTGCCTCCTCAAGAGCAATTTATGGTGAAGGGAAATACCGCTGCGCAACCCATGGGGATGTATATCCTACCGAAAGACTGGAAAGTGATTTGTTGCTAGCCGATTTTGAACCTAAATGTCCAACTTGCCAACAAACGGTGAGTATTCAAGCTACCGACGAAAATTCCAAAATACACCCGTCCTCCGTATATGGTATTACCAAGCAAAATCAAGAACAAATGGTTTTAAATGTGTGTAAGTCTATAGGAGTGCCTGCAGTGGCCTATCGTTACCAAAATGTATATGGACCCGGTCAGTCATTAAAAAATCCTTACACAGGGATACTTTCTATTTTTTCTACCCAAATCCGAAACGGCAACAATATTAATATTTTTGAAGACGGAAAAGAAAGCCGTGACTTTGTCTATATAGATGATGTAGTAGAGGCCACCGTACTCGGAATTCAAAAGGACGCTGCAAATTACGAAGTATTTAATGTAGGCTCAGGAGTAGCGACCACGGTAATGCAAGTGGCACAAACTTTAAAAGACTTTTATAAGGCTTCTATCGAAATCAATATTTCAGGAAACTTTAGACTAGGGGATATTCGTCACAATTATGCCGATTTAAGCAAGATAAAAAGCAAACTCGGTTTTGAAGCGCAGTTTTCTTTTGAAAATGGAGTGAAACAATTTGTAAATTGGGTGGTAGACCAACAAGTAATGGAAGACAATTATTCCAAATCGATTGAAGAAATGAAGGCTAAAGGATTATTCAAATAATATGCGCTTCGTTTTCTTTTCTATGAACGACTTTAGTCATGAGGGTGGCGGTACCATCCGCATGCAAGGCATAATGAATGAATTGGCCAAAAAAAACCATCAGGTTGTTTTTATTTCCAATACCACAAAGTTCCATTTGTTTGAATCCAATATTCAGCAAGTTGCCCTAAACGTTCCTTTTTCAAGAAAACAAAAAAGAATATTCCAAGGTTTATTAGGAATCATACCTGTATTTTTAATTAAAATGCTTTACGCATCAGTATTCAAGAAAATTAACAACACCCTCAAAGGGGAGTTTGATAATGAAACAGTCTACTTTTGTGAATACCTAGATAACTCTATAGGACACTGTTTAAAGTCGTTTGGAATGATCAAAGAGTATATAAACGATTTGCACGGAGTGGCAACCTTAGAGTTCAAGTTTCAGGCCCAACACGCCACTTCAGTAAAAGATAAAATAAAGTTCTATACAAAATACAAAGTGTCAGATTGGTTGGATAGCAAAGTATGCAATGCTGCCCACGGTTTAATTTTTGCGAGTAAAGCCATGGAAGCCTATTTCATAGCGCAATACCCCAAGGTGAAAGATAAACACAATTATATACTACCCTATGTGCTAAGTTCAGGTGCAATAACTGATAAAGTAGATGCCGAATTAAAGCAGCAATTAATCCAAAAATACAATCGTAGACCCGAAGAGAAAATCATTTTCTTCGCGGGCGCATTCAAAAAAACAGGAGGGGTGCCTGATTTGATTGCAGCCTTTAATGGCATAGTGAATAACTATGATGCCCGACTTTTAATCGTTGGAGATGGGCCCACCATGAATGAGTGTCTAGCTATGGTCAAAGAAAATAAACTAGAAGATAAAGTCATTTTCTTGGGACGGATTCCCTACCATCACTTAAGAACCTATCAAGATTTAGCGGATGTAATTGTTTGTCCCGATAAACAAAATGTCTACTCAGAACTCATCGTTCACGTGAAATACTTAGATTCACTGATGTCTGGTAGAGTAGTGATTAACGGTAGTTTTAAAAGCGTACAAGAAATCAATCCTAATGAAATGCTTTCGGTAAATTTTAAACCTTCAGACGTCGCCTCCTTAACGCAAGCCACTATCTATTCTCTAGACCATTATGAAGAGCTTTTAGTGCGTTACAAGAGCAATGTTACTTATGTTTCTGAACATTTAACCTATGCCTCGCAAGTGGATGTTTTAGTAAAATGAATTTAATTTTCACGTAAAATAATACCAGTTTAAGTAGCGTTCTTTTTTAATTAGCCACCATCTGCGATATTAAGGTGGGAATAAATAAAAAATGCTATTTTTGTGGCAACAGTAAAGCTTCTTGAATTAGGAGGCTCGTAATGTAACGTATGGATATAATAGTAGTTTTTTTAAGTGTAGCCTTGGGGTTCTTATTTATTCAGTCATTCAAGAATAAATTAGAAGCCAACCATTTAACTACGTTAAGGAAATTGTTTTTATACCATATCTTTTTCGGTTTATACAATTACTTTTATCTTGGAAGTGATCCCATTCGATACTGGGCCTTAGCCAAAAACATCAGTTTTCAGGAATTTGTGTCCTATTGTACAGAAAAATCAGGAACCTATTTCATGTTAGCCATAGATTATTATCCTTCCCAAATCTTAGGCTTGTCCTATTTTACTGGGACTATGATGTATACGACTATAGGATTTATTGCCATTGCTTATTTTTATATAGTAGCCTTAGAACTAGTACCTTACAATTCTAAATTCAGAGGCTATGATCTTTTTCCCCTCTTGTTTTTCTTACCCAATTTGCATCTTTGGAGTTGCACAGCCGGTAAAGACACCATCTCTTTCTTTTGTGGAGCTATTTTTTGTTATGGTGTTTTAAAACCCTACAGCAGGATCTTTTTCATAATAGCTGCAATTGCATTTTCTTATGCCGTTCGACCCCATGTCGCATTATTTTTAGTGATTGGCTACGGAATGGGATTTGCGCTGAGCTCTAAAGTAACTGTTTTCCAACGGGTTATATTTGCTATTGTTTTTATTGCAGCAGCCTTTGTCATATTGCCTTCAGTAATGGAGTATGCCAAAATTGAAGAAACCTCTCTAGAATCGTTCAATGAGTTCTCAAGCGAGAAAGCAGGTTTATTAAGTAGGTCAACGGTAGGCTCTCGTATTGATATTTCTTCCTATCCATTACCCTTAAAGTTATTTACATTCCTTTACCGCCCTTTGTTTTTTGACATCAATGGGGTACCTGCATTAGCGGCTTCTATTGAAAATTTATTTTTATTAGTATTAACAATACGAGTTTTTAAAAATAAGCCTATTGAGACATTTAGAAAAGCTCCAGTAGCGATAAAGGGTATGATATTGTATTTAATAATAGGAACCTTTGCCTTTTCACAAACCTTAGGAAATTTGGGGATTATTATTAGAATGAGAAATATGTTTCTTCCTGGATTATTAATTTTCTTCCTCTGGTCTTTTTCCTATGCGAAAGGAAAACGAATGAAAAATTCCAACAACACTAAACCTGTTCTTCCAACATGATATTCAATTCAGAAGCATTTGCAGTTTTTTTTCCTATAGTGTTTTTATTGTATTGGTTTGCCACCAATAAAAATCTCAATCTTCAAAACTTTTTATTGCTAGTTGCTAGTTATGTTTTTTATGGCTGGTGGGATTGGCGCTTTTTATTCCTGCTTGTTTTTTCGACTTCTTTAGATTATTACACGGGCTTGAAAATGTTTAATGCCCAAAGCAAAAAAGGGAAAACCTTCTGGTTTTGGTTAAGTATAATAATAAATCTTGGGTTCTTAGGGGTTTTTAAATACTATAATTTCTTCGCTGCTTCCGTAACTGATTCCTTGAATGCGATAGGGTGGCATGTAAATCCAACAACGCTAGCAGTCATTCTACCAGTAGGCATCTCATTTTATACCTTCCACGGTTTGTCCTATGTAATTGATATTTACAAAGACCGAATCGAGCCCGAAACCAATGTGGTGACCTATTCCTTATTTGTAAGCTTCTTTCCCCTTCTGGTAGCTGGTCCAATAGAACGAGCAACCCATTTATTGCCTCAAATAAAAAAGAAACGTTTCTTCGAAGACTCCATGTTTAGAGAAGGGATACTGCAAATCGCAGTAGGTTTTTTTAGAAAAATGGTCATCGCCGATAATTTAGCCGTGTATGTTGATAGCGTATATGGGAACGCTGCCATTCACAATTCAAGTTCCTTACTGATCGCTTCGGTCTTCTATGCTTTTCAAATCTATTTTGATTTTTCGGGCTATTCCGATATTGCAATTGGAACGGCCAAACTATTTGGGTTCTCCCTCAAAGAGAATTTCAACCTACCTTATTTTTCTAAATCACTAACAGAGTTTTGGAGACGCTGGCACATGTCTCTTTCTTTTTGGTTAAGGGATTATTTATACATTTCATTAGGGGGAAACAGAAAAGGAATTAAGATTACCTACCGCAACTTGATGATCACCATGTTATTGGGCGGTTTATGGCACGGCGCCTCGTGGAATTTTGTGATTTGGGGCGGTATTCACGGACTAGTATTAAGTATTGAAAAATTTACCTTCCAAAAATTAAAGATTACTGATTTTGGCTTTTTGGGCGGAATAGTAACCTTTGCAATTGTCGTGCTAGCCTGGGTGTTTTTTAGATCCCCAAATATTCACACCTCCCTCTACATAGTATCTAAATTCTTTACCCTAGATTATGGCACGCCTTTCATTGGCGATATAAATATTTTATCCAATACCTTAGCCATGTTGGTAATCGGAATCACCTTTGATACTTATTTATTCCGCTCCAATATTGTCATCGAAAAGTACGGGAGCCAAATCAAAACGACAGGCTTAATTGCCTTAATATCACTTTTTGTAATGTGTGTGGTCTTATTCTTTTCAAATACTACTAATTTTATTTATTTCCAATTTTAATGAAGTCGCTTAAATTAGCCATAGGTATTATCCTCATCTTGTTTTTACTAGATAAAGTTGTTTTTTTCGGCTTACTTTCAGTAGAGAAATCGGTAATGTGTGGAGAAGGGGTCGGGAAACTAAATCAGTTTGAATTGGTAAAGGATACGACGCAATATATCGTTTTTGGAAATTCTAGAGCCAATCACCATATCAACCCTGAAGTATTCGGAAAATCAGCCTATAATATTGGGGTAGGAGGGAGAAAAATGGCGTTTAGTGCAACCTTAATTCAAACATTACCCAAGAAAAAGAAACAATATGTGCTATTGCAAATAGACCCCCCTTACGTTTTTGATACCACCTATATTGGAAGTGATATAGACGCCCTCTATGTAAAATACCATCAAAATAAAGTCGTTAAAGCAAAGATTGACGAAATTCACCGCCAAAATCCATTTTCAGTCTTCTTTTGGTCGTTGGATTATAACGGCCTGGTTTTTTCCATTTTATCCAATAAGTTCAAACCTAAGTATGATTATAAAAAGTATAAAGGCTATGACCCTATCGAAAATACCAAAGCCGAAAAAGCGATGTTCATCAAGCGCCTAAAAGATTTGCCCTATAAAGAATGTAACACTACACCATCTGCATTGGAACGAATGTATTTAAAACAAATCAAAGAATTTTGTGCGCTGAATAATAAAGTGTTAATTCTTTTTACTTCGCCAGTATATAAAGACAATTGTAAAAAGGATAATGAGGCAATGGAAAAATTGATGAAAGAATACAACCTAAAATACTACGATTTCACCGATTACTTTCAGCAAGATAATAACATCGATTACTGGAAAGACGAAAACCATTTGTCTAAAACAGGAGCCGATAAATTTTCATTGGTTTTAGCAAATGCCCTTAAGAATGATTTGAAATAGAATGGGAAGCAAAAAAAATAAAATACTATTTATTCTTTTTCTCTACCATTTATTCATTACGGTATGCTCCTATCAATATGCCCTCAATCACATGGGCGATTCTCATTTTTATTGGGGAGAAACCATAGATGTCCTTAAGCATTCATGGTTGGATTTTGCTCATTTTGGCAATGATACCTTGCTCTTTATCAATTATCCATTGATTAAACTAGGAGTCCCTATTTTTATTGGTTTTCTGTTGTACAGCATCGTTGGTTTTTTCGGGATACTAAAAGCAATGCAATGGGCAGAACGGGTTACCCAAAACAAACTGCAATATAAGGGTGTTAATCTAATTTATTTGGTTTTCTTGCTTCCCAATCTTCATTTCTGGACCGCTACCCTCGGAAAAGAACCACTTGTGTTTTTTGGTCTTGCAGCCGTTTTCTATGCCTTGGCTTCAAATAAATATAAAACGGTTTCATTTGTGTTAGGAGCGTTCTTGCTGGTGCTTATTCGGCCTCATGTAGCTTTGATGCTCTTTATGACGGTAATCATTGTTTTCTTATTTCACAAGAAATGGAGTATTTCCCAAAAAGTAAAAATCGGTCTAGGCGCCCTAGCGTTTATGGCTTTATTATTTTATAGTACCCTTCAATTAGCCAAAATCTATTATTTCAATTGGAGTAGAATACAATATTATAACGAGTTTTCCATTCGGTCCTTTAAACATTCAGGTTCCTACGTTCCCATGCTGGATTATACTATACCACACAAACTAGAAGCATTTTTATTCCAACCCCTTTTTTTTGAAGCACATTCGCTCCTAAGTATGTTGGCCAGTTTTGAAAATGGTATCGTCCTCCTGATCCACCTACTAGCGCTATATATGATTAGCACAAGATTTTCCAAGATACAATGGCAAGATTGGATGAAAATAGCAGTACTATTTACCTTTATTGCAAGCCTGTTATATATTCAACGCTATGCTAATCTCGGGATTTTTATGCGAACCAAAATGCAATTCATTCCCTTTGAATTAATCGCTTTATTATATGTCATAAAACTAGGGCTAGCAAAATCTAATGCCACTAATTAAATGGAAAAGCAAAAATTAATACGAATCACTACGGTTCCGCTATCATTAGATAAATTATTGTCCGGACAATTGCGCTTCATGAGTGCGCACTATGAAGTTATAGCCGTAGCTGCAGAAAAAGAATATCTGGAGAAAATTGGAGCAAAAGAAGAGGTTCGAACGTTTCATCTAGAGATGTCGCGTAAAATTACGCCAATAGCCGATTTGCTTGCCGTCATCCGTTTGTATTTCTTTTTAAGAAATGAAAAGCCCTTCATAGTACATTCGCATACGCCCAAAGCGGGTATTGTAGGGATGTTAGCAGCAAAATGGGCGGGTGTTCCCCATAGACTTCATACCGTGGCAGGCTTGCCATTGCTAGAAGCAAAAGGGTTTAAAAGAAAACTGCTAGAGTTTGTCGAAAAAGTAACCTATGCCTGTGCCACGAAAGTATACCCCAATTCAACGGGGTTGAAAAATATTATTATTGAAAATAAGTACTGCGCTCTAGCAAAGTTAAATGTAATTGCACAAGGAAGTAGTAACGGAATTGACACTACTTTTTTTAATCCTGATTTGTTTTCGATAGAGCAAAACCTACTCTTAAAAGAAAAGTGCAGACTTACTGAGGAACACTTTGTTTTCATATTTGTAGGCAGGCTAGTGAAAGATAAAGGGATTAACGAAATGGTAGAAGCGTTCCAAACCGTTCATAAAACGCATAACCAGACGAGGTTGTTACTAGTAGGAGACTATGAAGCAGATCTGGACCCGCTTTCTCCCAAAACATTGGAAGCCATTGAAAATAATGAAGCCATAGTCGCGGTCGGATTCCAAAACGACGTCCGACCTTATTTTGCCATCGCCAATGCATTGATTTTTCCAAGTTACAGAGAAGGATTTCCTAACGTGGTGATGCAAGCTGGGGCTATGAATTTGCCTTGCATAGTGTCTGATATCAATGGGTGTAACGAAATTATACAGGAAGACGTTAACGGAACCATAATTCCCGTTAAAAATACCGACGCGATTGTAGATAAAATGCAATTACTTGTGAAGAATACGAACCACTATTCAGTACTTCAATCCAACGCACGAAAAATGATTCTATCGCGTTACGATCAAAAAGTGGTTTGGGAAGCCATACTGTATGAGTATCATTTATTAAAATAAAAAGCTAAAAGGATTCCCTTCATTAGCACCTTAAATTATTTTTTTTATCCTTTTTTAAGATTTACCTTAAATCAAATACGTTAAACATCGACTAACTGCATTTCAACTATACAAAAATGCTATTCAAACATATAAATCAGCATTTTATCTTAAAAAAATTTGCTTAACAAAAAAGCAATCGCTTACTTTGCCTACATAATTAACATTTTTTTTACTACACTCTGTGTGTAGTTTTAATTTGTTTTTTTTAAAATGACTATGCCACATTGGTAAGGGTCATTTTTGTATTGACCAAAATTAAATAGCTCACAAATCTATAATTATAAATTGCTAAGTATGAAAAGATTATTACTCAATTCAAAAACATTTACTAACACGCTTAGTTTGTTTGAACCTAAAGAAAAAGCAAGTTTTTTTTCAAAGAAGATACTATTTTCTTTAATTTTTGCGTTTTATGCTATCGGTCTACAAGCTGCTACCATTACTAGTACCGCAACTGGAGGTGCATGGGCAACCGGTTCAACTTGGATTGGCGGTGTGGCGCCTGCAACAGGGGATACCGTTATTATTGCAACCACAGGAGCAGGTTCAGTTAATATTGCAGCCAATCTTACACAAACAGCAGCTGGCTCAGTAACGATTAATAATGGTGCAGTTTTAACGACAAATACAACAGGAGTTACCGTAACTTTTGGATCCTTAACGATAGCAAGTGGAGGAACTGTTACACTTAGAAGAACTACAACAATATTAGGTGCTACCAATATCACAGGTAGAATTAATTTTGGGTCTACAAGTGCTTCTGTCCGTACTATTACTTTTACGGGTGCTGTAACGCTTAATGCAGGAGCAGTTTGGGATGAAACCAATGGAGGTACCAGTACCGTGGCTAATACCTATGTTTTTAGTAATAATTTAACTAATAATGCTACTACTTTTACTCCGGTAACCGCTAGTCCTCATAATTTTAATGGTGCAGGTACTCTTTCTGGAACTACCACGACAGCTATGCCAAATGTAACCTTTACGGCAGCTTACACGAATAATGGAATTTTAACTTCTTCAACTTTACTAACCGTAACTGGGGTTACCTTAACCAATAACGGTACCATTACTGCTACTGCGGCGCTGTCTGGTTCTGGTGGTGTGACACAAGGAACTACAGGTATTTTAAATATAGCTGGAGCCTCGACGATTACAACACTAACTGCAACAGCAGCGGGTAATACGGTTAATTATACGGGTGCGGCACAAAACATCCATACCGGTAATTATAGTAACTTAAATTTTTCCGGAAGTGGAGCCAAAACGTTGGCAACGGGTACGAATACCATCGGTGCACTTTCATTAAGTGGCACAGCTACGACTACTACCGTTATTAATCTTACCATTACAAACAACCTTACCATCAATACCGGGACTACTTTTACCACAGGTACTGCTTTTACACTTACTGTAGGAGGCGCAACCAATGTGACGGGTTCATTAGTATTAGCAAGCACAGGGACTAAAACCTTTACGGGTGATGTGACATTAAATACCGGAGGGGTTTGGAATGAAACGGGAGTTGCCACTATTAATTATGGAGGTGCCTTGACCAATAATGCTACTACATTTACAGCCAATACAGGAGGACATAATTTTACAGGAGCGTCTAAAATAATCAGTGGAGGTACTACAACTTCTATACCGACAGCTACTTTTACAGGAGCCTACACAGTGAATAGTGTGTTTACTTCAGCTACGTTATTAACAATTACAGGGGTAACGGTAACCAATAATTCAACCATGACCGCTGCGACTTCGTTAGCAGGTACTGGTACTTTAACACAAGGGGCAACAGCACTTTTGAACATAGGAGGAGCAATAAGTCTTACGACCCTTAATGCATCTGCAGCAGGAAATACGGTAAACTATACAGGAGCAACGCAAACAGCTCGTGTGACAACCTACAGCAATCTTACTTTATCAGGGACTTTAGCAAAAACATTTGCTACTGCGCCAACAGTGAACGCGGTATTATCGATGGAAGGTACGGCTACTATTTCAATAGCGCCAACCTACGGAACCAGCGCAACGTTACAATACAACACCGCTTCTGCAAGAACGGCTGGAGTAGAATGGATTACACCTTTTGTAGCAACAGGCGGAATTATCATTAAAAATACAGGAGCCATAACGACACCTGGAGTAGTACAAATAGGTAATAATACAAACGTACCTTTAAATATTAATGCTGGGGCTACGTTAACCCCTGGCGCTAATTTGATTACCTTCCATGGTGACTTTATCAATGCAGGTACCCTAACTAGTGGTTCTGGAGGGGTAACAATCGGTGGAACGGTAACGCCGCAAGCTATTGCAGGTTTTACCACTACAGGAACGGTAACCTTAGCCAAAACGGCGGGAACAGCAACATTAGGGGCTAACGTAAATGGAGGACCCCTTACCATTAATGGTGCAGGAGGTACATTAAATTTAGGAGTAGGATTTACCCATACTTTTACGGGTATTGTGACCTTAACCGCAGGAACATTAAATGGAGGTAGTAGTACCTTAAATGAAAATGCAGTAAGTGCCACAGCATGGACCGGTACTGGTAGTGCGTTTGTTCCTGCAACAAGTACCGTTAATTTTGGTGCCGCTGGGAATCAAACCATAGCAGCCAATTCCTCTTTTTATAATCTTGCGTTATCCAATTCAGGAACAAAAACCTTCAGTAATGCAACCACGATAAACAATAACCTTGCTATGAGTGGTACAGCAGTGGCCAATTTAGGAACGGGCTTAACGCATACAGCAGTATCACTTTCTTTTAACGGAGCTGCTCAGGTAATTGGTACATGGGGATCTACAGGATCAACAGCCTTAAATAAAAATGCTACTTGGTTCGGTACTACGGCAACAGGAACAATAAATATTAGTTGTGTATCACCATCCGCACCAACCAGTGGAGGAAATCAAACGATATGCGCAGGAGCAACAATTCCAGCGTTAACCGCTTCCGTTGGAATAGGTCAAGTGGTGGATTGGTACAATCAATCCAGCGGAGGAACGCTTTTAGCTTCAGGAACAACTTCTTATACTCCGTCAGGGGCAGGAACCTTTTTTGCTGAGACTCGTGTATCAGCAACAGGTTGTTTAAGCGCAACCAGAACGGGAGTAACACTTACCGTTAATCCTTTGCCAACAGTCTTGTCATTGACCGGAAGTACTATATGTGCCAGCCCAGGAGGAAACGGGACTATTGCATCAACTACGTCTGCTGTTGGGGTAAATTACCAATTATACAATTCAAGTAACGTAGCTGTTCAAACAGCAAAAGCAGGAACGGGTAGCGCCCTAACTTGGTCAACTTTGGCAGCAGGTACAGGCTACTATGTTATAGGAACGATAGCATCTACGGGTTGTCCTTCTACAAGTGCTACTGTTAATGTGGCGACCAATGCCAATCCAACGGCACTAGTGTTAACAGGAAGTACCATTTGTACAACTCCTGGAGGAGATGGAACGATTACGTCTTCAACTTCACAAACCGGAGTGGATTATCAATTATACAATTCAAGTAATGTAGCGGTACAAGCTACTCAGCCGGGTACAGGAAGTACTTTAACTTGGGATACTTTAACTGCGGGTACAGGATATTATGTAAAAGGGGTTAACGCAACTACAGGTTGTATTTCTAGCAATAGTAATGCAGTAAATGTGGCTAACTATACTAATCCAATTGCTTTAGTAGTAACTGGAAGTACCATCTGTGCTAGTCCAGGCGGCAACGGTACCATCACTTCAACGACTTCGGTGGTGGGTGTAGATTATCAATTAAATGATAACTTAGGTAACGATGTTGGAGCTGCGATTCCTGGAACAGGTGCTGCGTTAATTTTTACTGGACTTGCTGCAGGAACCGGTTACTATGTAGACGGAACAAATACAACGACAGGTTGTATCAGCGTTGCAAGTAATGCAGTTGATATTTTAACAAATGCTAATCCATCAAATAAAACGATTACCGTTTCTTTAGCTAGCGTTTGTTCGGGTACCGGAGCCAATGTGATCGTAGCAGGTTCATTAGCATCAGAGACCTATCAGCTAAGAAATAATACAGGGAATATAAATATCGGTAGCCCAGTAACAGGAAATGGAGCCTCATTAAATTTACCTACGGGTAACTTATCAACCGCTACTACGTTCAATGTTCTTGTGACAACAACAGCAACGGGTTGTACTTCAGTAATGACTACGACACCTACTATTACAATAACACCAAACAATACAGCAGGTGCTGCTTCGTCTACACCAACATTATGTATCAATACAGCTTTAACGGCTATTACACATACGACTACAGGTGCTACGGGAATTGGAACAGCTACTGGCTTACCAGCAGGAGTAACTGCTGCATGGGCTTCAAATACGATTACCATTTCGGGTACACCAACAGTGGCAGGAACATTCAACTATAGTATTCCATTAACTGGTGGCTGTGGTACAGTAAATGCTACAGGAACAATTATTGTTACACCAAATAATACAGCAGGTACTGCTTCATCTTCACCAACATTGTGTATCAATACAGCTTTAACAGCTATTACTCATACGACTACAGGTGCTACGGGAATTGGAACAGCTACTGGTTTACCAGCAGGAGTAACTGCTGCATGGGCTAGTAACACGATTACTATTTCGGGTACGCCAACAGTAGCAGGAACGTTTACTTATACTATTCCGCTAACAGGTGGATGTGGAACAGTAAATGCTACTGGAACGATTATCGTTGATCCTGCATCAGTAGGAGGTAGTGTGGCAGCAGCGCAAACCATATGTTATGGTACAGAACCAGCCGATATCACAGTAACAGGCTATACAGGTTCGGTTATAAAATGGCAAAGCGCTAGTGATGCTGCATTTACAACGCCAATAGACATACTGTTTACTTCAGATACGCTTGACGGACTAACCATTGGCGCGTTAACTGCGGATACTTATTTCAGAGCAGTGGTACAAAGCGGTACTTGCGCTTCAGCCAATTCTGTTGCCGTTTTAATTACAGTAGACGCGCTCTCTGTAGGGGGTACTGTTTCTGCTGACCAAACCATTTGTTCAGGAACACAACCGGCCGCTGTAACAGTGTCGGGTCATACGGGTTCTGTAATTAAGTGGGAAACGTCTATAGACGCTGCTTTTACATCACCAACAGATATTTTTGTAACAACTACAACGCTACCAGGTACTACTATTGGAACCTTAACACAAGATACCTACATTAGAGCAGTAGTTCAAAATGGTTCATGTGGTACCGCAGAATCTTCAGCAGTATTAATTACCGTAAACGATCCTTCAGTTGGAGGTTCGATTGGTGGTTCTACTGCCGTATGTGCTGGATCAACAAGCGGATTATTAACATTATCAGGTTATACAGGTTCAATTCTACGTTGGGAATACGCAGTGGCTCCATTTACAACTTGGACTAACATTGTAAATACAACCAATACGTATACCTCTGGAACTTTAACGCAAACTACGCAGTTTAGAGCAGTGGTGCAAAATGGTTCATGTGCTTCAACAACTTCGGCAGTAGCAACCATTACGATTGGTTCTACGACTTGGTCAATTACTTCTTGGAGCAATGGAACTCCCGATGCTACCAAAGCAGCTATTATATCCGATTCATTTATTTCAACAGGTAGTTTTAATGCTTGTTCACTAACTGTAAATAACGGCGCTTCAGTGGTAATCTCTTCTGGGGATACCGTTAATTTAAGTGGGCCAATTACAATTTTACCAGGTTGTTTTGTGGTGTTCAATAATAATGCTAACTTAATTCAAAGCGGTACAACCAATGCCAATACGGGTAATTTAGTCATTAAACGTAACAGTTCAGCATTGAAAAGACAAGATTATACCATTTGGTCTACGCCGGTTTCCAATCAACAATTGGCAGCCTTTTCACCACAAACATTAACCAATCGTTTCTATACCTATAATACAAATACCAATTTATATGATCAGGTGGCTACGCCTTCAGCAACGATTTTTAATACCGCACAAGGTTATTTAATTAGAATGCCAAACAACCATCCTACAACGGCTACGATTTGGACCGGTCAGTTTGTTGGGGTACCTAATAATGGTAATTATAGCTATACCTTAGTAAATGGTGGCGCAGGACAGCGTTTCAACCTAGTGGGTAATCCTTATCCATCACCAATAGATGCAACCGCGTTCATCGGAGATACGAATAATAATTCAACCATTACCGGTACTTTATATTTCTGGAGAAAAACAAATAATGCGTTGAGCCCAACCTATTGTACATGGAACTTAGGAGGTTTTGTAAGTAACGGAGAAGCACAAGTGTTTAATCCAAATGATGTAATCCAAACAGGTCAAGGGTTCTTCGTGGAAGGTACAGGAAATGGTACTGTAAACTTTACTAATAGTATGCGTATTGACAATCATGCCAATCAGTTTTTCAAATCGTCAAACGCCAACGCTACGGCTACAACTACTATTGAAAGAAATAGAATTTGGTTAAATGCTACCAATGATGCTGGATTGTTCTCGCAAACCATGGTAGGATACATGACCAATGCGACACTAGGTGTTGATAGTACACTCGACGGAAAATACATCAACGATGGTGATATTGCGTTAACGTCGTTAATTGATACTACGCCTTATGCAATTCAAGCTAGAGCCTTACCGTTCGATCCAACAGATATAGTACCAATGCAATTTAAAGCAGCTACTGCGGGTCAATACACTATTGCTATTGATCATGTAGATGGTTTGTTTACAGCCAATCAAGATGTTTATTTGAGAGACAACCTTACCGGAGCGATTACAAACCTAAATACCGCTAGTTATTCTTTCGCTACAGAAAGCGGAACGTTTGCTTCTCGTTTCGAAATTCTGTACCAAATGCCTCTTGGATATGTACATCCAGTATTCACTAGCAATCAAGTAATTGTATATAAAAACAATACTGATGAGATTGTAGTTAATGCAGGTAATGTGGAAATGAATACCGTAAAAGTATTTGATGTTAGAGGCCGACTGCTAGAAGTTAAAAGTGCAATAAACGCTTCTCAAACAACGCTTAAAGGCGGCACAGCCAACGAAGTGCTTTTAGTACAAGTTACCGCTCAAGACGGAAGCACCGTAACCAAAAAAGTTATTCGATAAGCAACCCGTATTCTTCCAATAGAAAAGCCCGAATAGAATCATCTATTCGGGCTTTTTTTTGCAACAGGATTATCGATAGAAGCAATAAAAGTATAGCTAGGCCCATTTCATTTCGTAAAAGGGTTAAAGAAGCTAATAGTAAAAGAAATAGCATTCGCGCTGTAGTAAGCGGGATACTGCAAATTCTTATAAAGGCTCATTTTCTTACTGTGTAGCTTTTAAGCAACACTAAAATTCACCTACAATTCTTCAGTATTCTTACAAATAATTCTTAGCATTTATAATCGCTTTTCCCTACTGAATACGCTGGTTTCTCCAGTGTTGTAGGGTACTTGTCTCATAGTTACTCCATAGTTACTTCATGGTTACTCCATAGTTACTCCATAGATACCGCAGGGATAAGCTTGGGATAAGCGCAGGGTAAGGATGTGGAACCCTTGTAAACACTAGGATGCAGTAAAGTAATCTTTGTGGTCTAGTAGTAGTAATCTTCAATGAGCCTCTTTTTTTCTTACAATTTAAGGGTAGAACGTGCGATGTTATAAACCAAGTCTGATCTAAGTTGCAATGCTGCCAAAGTCAACTTGTACCTTCCTTCTGTAAGGCGCACTATAGAAAACACTATGACGAATGGAAAGTTGTACTGGCCGAGCCGCTTGGACTTAGTACAATAACACAAAAAAAAGGAGCAGTTTTTACTACTGCTCCTTGTGCTTTTAATTGGGCGGACCTCTATAGAGTATTTCTCTATGTAAATCCTATAGAATAGAGAACCACGCTATTTAATACCCAAATAAAAGAGTAGTAAAGTCACGTGAATAAGTAAATTACTCGATCACTAATTTTTTAGTAATATGGTTAGCGGTCTTAACGAGATAGATTCCAGCAGCTAAACCTGCGGTGTCAATGGTAGTTGCTCCGTTCTTAGTCAAAACTAAATGGCCTACCATATCATAAACCGTAAGGTCTTGTGCGCTGCTTAACGTTACAATCCCCTTGTTAGATGGGTTTGGATAAAGAGTAAAATCGTTAGCTACCGCAAAACTCGGAGTACCCAATGAGGTTACACTAACCGTCACATCATCCAAAGCCAATTGCGCTCGTGCTCCAGTACCACTGATATAATAATAGACCCAACGCACTTCTACCAAAGCTTGTCCATTGCATTCAAAAGGTAAAAAGCAAGTCTTAACTTCTGACGTAGCGTCTTCTCCACTCAAATACTCGACTGTTTCTGGAAATTCTAACCAACCAACATTACCATTGCCTCCGCCGTTACCTACTCGATATTGCATTCTTAGGCCATAGGCTCTTAGGTTTTTTAAAATAGTTCTACCGGTCCAATTTACGGTGATAACTGACGCACTGGTTACAGCGGTAGTGTTAAATGCCATGACAATGGCACCCGCTCTCCCATTGGTAACCGTCGTACCGGTCGCTTGCGTAGGGTCAGTCCCATCACATACACCAGTAAACTGCGAATTCCCGGTGTTGATAAAAGAAACACCGTTATCTCCTTCGCCATTAAATCGTGATCTAGTCGTTAAATTATACAAACAAGTCCAATCTTCGATAAATAAAGTATTCAAATCAGGATCAGCGGTCGCATGCGTCCAAAAGACCATATTGGCAGGATAAGTACCAGCCACACTGGCACCGTCCCAAGCAGAGAAAACACTAGTGTCTGAACCTTCAAATAGGTCCAATGGCAAAGGGTCAGTTACGATAGAAACCGAAGTGTCGCCAGTAAGGGCAACGTTTTGGGTAGTGGCTTCAAAAGAAGTTACGGTCAAAGTGCCAGCAGTACTGCCGGCAACGCTACTGTTTAAACGAACGTAGATAGGGGTTGACAATAACGTACCAAAAGTTGGTATTAAATTCAACGAAGTAGTAAATCCACTTCCAGAAGCTAAGGAAATTTCATAATTAACGGGAGCAGTAACCGTTACATCACTTGTTAAATTACTTCCAATTATATTAAAATACTGGCTTTGCGAAGGCACTCCCAATACTTGTGAAAATGCCAAGCTGCTTTGACTCACCGCTAGTTGCGGGGTGCTAACTTGCTGAATGGCAACATCATCAATGACCATTTTAGCGGCAGTGGAGGTTCCTGCAGCGCCACGTGTGATCAAGAAACGGACTAATACACTCGCCTGATTATTAGCTTCAATAGGTAACGCATAAGTGTAAGTCGTAAATGCTGTTTGATTAGCATTAGGCAAAGAAGCTACTGGAACACTTCCTAACCAAGTGATTCCTCCATCAATAGAAGTACTCATGGTTAAAACCGCATCACGGGTCCCAGCGCCATTCAACATGGATTTAGCCAAAAAGCTAACGGCAACCGATTGATAAGAGGTTAAGTTTAAGCTAACTTGAATATCGCCATTAAACGAGCTGGTGGGTATAATACTCATGGCCGCTGGTGCAGAATTAAAATCTACTTCATCTCTAAAGATTCGAGACGAAGGGGGAGCAACTACATTTCCCGTCCAATTCGGAATAAAAGTAGACGGAGTTCCCTCTACAAATACAGCATCAAAACTTTCAGCAGCAGGTAAACTACTAATTTGCCCAAAAGCAGTCCCCGAAGCACATACGAAGGAAATTATAAAAAGTACTTTTTTCATCATTGTAATTAAATTTAGGTATTAAACGTTTTTAAGATTATAAAGAGAATTGCATTCCTAAACGATATTGATCTTTCCAATTAAACGGATCAATGCTTTCATCTTTAAATATTTTAAAATATTGGAATTTAATCATAGCATTATATCCTTTAAGCTTATAGCCGATTGCCGGTGAAAAGCGTTGCGATTTACCCTTAACTAAATCATTCAAATCAACTTCTTCGTAACGGGCCGATAGTATCGTGCCCCAATCTTTAATGTAATAATTTAATTGTGTAAGATATCCTCCCGCTAAGATATAACCTTTTGTTTGGGAATTAGTAAAATTTTGAAATAAAGGGTCATTGGTGTTTTGTGGTTCCATTTTTAATTGGTGTATTTCAAATTGCCCCGAAAACCCCATATATTGAAAAGCAGCATCAAAACCATACACATAGCGTTTGCCATCAATTACTTTTAAACCATAAGAACTAGAAGCACCAGCTGGAAAAGCAGCTCCAGTAGGTAGTGATTTATCAGTATAGCGTCCAGCAATTCCAATAGAAAACATCGGAATAGGAGTATGACGATCATCAACTTCTCTGTATCTAAATCTACTTGGGTACGAAATATCAAAGCGCCCTACATACTCCAAGGCACCACTAGGGTCATTGTCACCATTTAATGAATATTCACCCAGACCACTATAAGCTCCCAAGTATACATTGGCTCTTTGCTTCCAAAAGTTTTTAATAAAAGTTACTCCAATATCGCGTACAGAAAAGATAGACCCTCTGGTTATTTCAGCACTTTGCCAATAAGCAGTATTCTCAAAAGGGACCATTGTACTTCTAGAATAGTGCAGTTTGCCATAGCCCATTTCGATGTCGCAAAATTTAAATCCTTTATAAGTAACATTTGCGGCCAATAATCCTGGGTTTTCTGGATCAATAACGGTATTGATATTATTGGCTGCTATATCGGCAAAGTCTACCTTAAGCGTGTATTCAAAATCATTTCCCACGCGTCCGTCTATCCCCAATTGGGCATCACGAAGTTTAAAACGATTCTTCGATTGATCGGTTTCTCCTGCGTTTAAAGTACGTGAATTATAAAAGGTAGAAAAACTTGTGGATAGCTCCATAGTATTCTTTCCCGAACTAATAGTAAACTGTGCAAAAGAAGTGGAGACCGCTATTAAAAGTATAAAAGATAAAAATGATTTCATTTTATTTTGTTTCAGGATGGTTAAAATAATACAAACGTTGCATGTCATCACAAGTAATGAGTAAGTTCCCGTCTTTGTCAAAAGCCAATCCTTCCGGATTTATAACGGGCAACGACCATTTTTGAATTACGTCATAAGTGTCTGGATTTACCTTGATAAGCATCATGTCTTCATCACTCAACAAATACAAGTCATTTTTGTAAAAGCGAGCAGAGGAAATGTCTCTAGCAATACCGCTAATATCGGTTTGCTTCACCACATTAAAACTTAAATCCAATTCGATAACTAAAATCGGACTGCTCTCCGTAACTAAAACATAATTGTTTTTAATAGGATTAAAAGTAAAGGACTCATAGCCTTTATTCTTGGGTCCGTCATAACGAACCGTGGTGGTTTTTGTAACCTTAAAAGTCTTCTTGTCGTATTGATAGATTGTTCGGCCCGACTCATCCACAGCATAAACATTGTTAGAATCAACATAAACCGCTTCAAAATCAGTGTCTTTTTCCTCCTTTTTGCGAATAACTTTTCCCTCTAAATCTGTTTCAAATAGGATGCCTTGATCGCTAACTATATAGCAACTATTGCTTGCGGCATCATAACAGATGTCAGAGGGTTCTGGAACAGCAATAGATACATGCTTGGTTGGTTTTAGCTTTATCGCTTTTTGTGCCTGTACAGACAAACTCACTAAACACAAACCAGTTACTAAAACGGTTGTTGCTTTTTGTATCATAAAATGTTTCCTTGAAAAGTTATATTGTCAAAACGGTTATTCCCTGAAGTCCCTGAGGCATTGGTACCACCAAAATCTATTTTGATTTTAAAATTAGGATTGTTCACTACACTGGAAATAGTTGAAAAATCCAACGTAATAATATCATAACTAGGGTCTATGTTAGGAGAAAATGTTGTGGTAGTTAAGCCTGTAGTAATGTAATTAGTCCCGTCGATAGTGTAGGAGTAATTTTGAATGGTGGCACCAGATGAAGTGCGGTCGGTAGCAAACTGTACAATAATATTCTTGTAACCTAAAGTAGAAGCCGAAATAATCAAACTGCGGGTATCACTCGGATTTCGGACGCGCAAACCCAGTCCATCGAGGTCGCCATTTTGGCTGTTTAACGTAGTGCCCGGACTCACTTGGTCTAAGTAGCCAGCGCCACTGCCCGGATAAGTAATGGTGTTAGTAGTAGTTGAAAGTAAAGAAACATCCGCAGGAATACTAGTTAACGTTCCAGTAGGAAGTGTGTTGAAATTCCAATAATGGATCAAATATAAGGTGTTATCTACAACAGCACTTACCGCTATGGATACAACAAAGGTAGTGCTTCCTGAACTATTAGTGGCCGTTACTGTATAGTTGGTTGCCAAACTCAATTGTGTAGGTGTGCCACTAATGACCCCCGTTGTCGTATTCAATTGCAGTCCCGCTGGTAATGCCGGACTAATGCTATAGGATGTGACAGTTCCAGTAACACTAGGACTTAAAGGCACTATTGCCTGATTAATTGTGAAATTATTAGTAGCTAAATAACCTAAGTTGGCAGGTGGGGCATCCATTCCTACTACGGTTACATTGTCAAAACGATTGTTTCCGGTAGCTCCCGAAGCGGTATCGCCAGAAAAATCTATCTTAAGTTTAAAGTTAGGGTTGTTATTCACCGTTTCGATGGCTCTAAAGTCTAAACTAACAACAGCATTTAATGGATCAATATCCCCATTATGAGTAGTAATATTTAATCCTTCAGTCGTATAATTTATGCCGTCAATTGAATACGAGTAGTTTTGTTGTGCCGCTCCCGAAGAGGATTTGGCGGTAGCAAACTGTACTACTATTTTTTGATAACCTACCGTAGGAATCGTAAATAATAAAGATCGAGTATCACTAGGGTTTCGTGCTCTTAAACCGTCTCCAGCCAAATCACCGTTTTGTGCATTGCTGTCATAGCCCGGTGAAAATGCATCTAGATAGCCAGCGCCTGTGCCTTCGTAAGTAATTGTTGGAGAAGCACTAGGTAATAAAGTAAAATCGGCCACCACGGCGTCAAGCGTTCCTGTTGCTAACGAATTGAAATTCCAATAGTGAATCAACTTACTAGTGCCGTCTATTACGATGTCATTACTAGGGATTACTCGGTCTTCGGTACATGAAAGGAATAGGAGTAGAGAAAAGATAAATAAGTACCTTATTTTCATGGGATTAATTTTTCCACAAACTTAGAGAAGGTTTTAGGATAAGATGTTAATTTAAAATTAACACTATGTAAAGTAAAGGATACTTGTAAGTTGTTGCAAAATAAAATATTTTGAGTGTAAGTGATTGTAAATGAGTACGGATAGTTGTTTTTGGAAACGGGTGCAATTGAAGTTAATGGTGCTTAAAGTAGGTGGTTTTAAGTATGTTTACAATAACATAATATTATATTGATTCCGTTCATCGAACATTAGTTTAGTTTTGCAGAGTATTTCAATTGAAAATATTAAAAATCAAAATATTGTAATAAATTTGCACAATATAAATATAAAGAACCCTATGAAAAATAAAGTCGTACCATCGTTTAGTAAGCTGGTTTTTATTTTTTCTCTTTTTTTAGTTAGTACTTTTGGTAACGCTCAAACCATATTCACTTCTTGGACTTTTGATCCAGTGCAAGGGACTTTCACAAATCCAACACCCAATTTTGGTTCAGGTACAGCTGCAGTAGTCAACTCAGGAACTCCTTTAACCGCAACAGGTTTTTCGTCAACTACAGGCTGTGGTTCGGCGAACTCAGGCCTAGGATGGCAACATCAACCCTTTAATCCGGGTTTAACAAATGAAGTTAATGGAGTGCAATTCAATTCAGGCACAGTAGGCTACACCAACATCATATTTTCATGGGACCAACGATTCTCGGGGACTGCTCCCAATACCGTCCGTCTTCAATATACCACCAATGGTTCAACTTGGACCAATTTCACCATGACTGGGACTAACACAACGATTTGTGCAGGTTCCATAAATGGCAATGGATGTTATGAGACCAATGCTGGGAATTCTTATAGAAGAGTCATAGTGAACTTTTCTTCCATTGCAGCGGCCAATAACAATCCAAGCTTTGGTATTCGATTATTAGCTTCTTATTATCAAGCCACAGGGCAGTATAGACAAAGTTCTACGCCAGCATCCATCGCCTCAACTACCGGAGCTTGGCGTTTTGATAACGTAAACTTTCTAGGAACGCCCAATACTACCGGAGCAATATTGTCCGGTTCCACAACGATTTGTCCAGCGACGTCAACCAACATTACCGCGACAATTATAGGTGGTACAGCTCCTTACACTGTGGTGTATACAGATGGTACGACCAACTATACCGTAAATAACTATACTTCAGGGGCTACTATTTCAGTGTTGCCTACAACGACAATAACCACCTATTCGTTGGTGTCAGTTGCAGATAGCTCAAGTGCGGGTATTAGCCCAACGTCAGGTTCTGCCATTGTGACCCAAGATGCTGGTATTTCGCCAACTTTCATTGTTTCGGCACCTGCAACCTCTTGTCCAGGGACTAGTATAACCTACACCACCCAAGCTGGAATGGATCCCTATACTTGGACGTTCTATAATGGAGCAGCTCCAGCCGTTTTAGGAACGGATTACACCATCACCACAAACCCATTGACACCAGAAACCGTTGTCGTTCAATGGCTACTCGCTTCGGGTACAGCAACGTTCACTGCAGGAGTGACCTATAGCTCTTGTTCGGGAAGTACGGCCACTTCAGCAACAGTAGTTTCCTTGCCGACAGTCACCTTTACCACCCAGCCAGGAGCAACCGGCTGTGCAAATACCGATACTACCTATACCACCCAAGCCGGTCAATCCAATTATGTATGGACTTTCTCGGGAACGCTAGGTACTGATTATACCATTACATCAGGAGGGAATTCCTCAAGTAATACAGCTGTAGTAAAATGGTTAACCACCACAGGAACAAAAACCGTATCGGTTAATTATACCAACGCAACGGGATGTACTGCTGCATCAGCAACGACTTCAACCGCATCAACCGTTTTTGCTGTACCTGCTCCAACATTTACGGCAACGCCTGCAGCCAACGTTTGCGCAGGTTCTAATGTAATTTATACGACCCAACCTAGTAGATTTAATTATGTATGGACGTTTCCGGGCACCGCCGGAGTGGATTATAATATAGTCTCTGGTGGAAATGCAACTAGTAACACCGTTACTTTAAATTGGATCACAAGTGGTAGTAAAACAGTAACCGTTAATTACAGTAACCAAACAACACCAAATTGCGGAGCAGTAAGCCCTGCAGCATTTACAAACAATGTGAATGTCGTTCCAGTAATTACTTCGCAACCTAGTACAGCTGCACAAACAACTTGTTTAGGTACGCCTTTTGCGCCTATTTCAGTTACAGCTTCAGGTGTAAATCTTACCTATCAGTGGTGGGGAAATACAGCGCAAACGCTACTCCTTGGATTGCCAACGGGGGGAGCTCCTACAGGAGTTGCAACGACTACATTTACAGCGCCTTCTGCAACGGCAGGAGTTAAATACTATTATGTAATTGTATCTAGTTCGGGCTGTTCAAGTGCAAAAAGTGCCGCATACACGGGAGCCTATACTGTTAATCCAACTTCTGTTGGAGGAACCATTGCTGGTAGTACTACCGTTTGTTCAGGTACCAATAGTACTACGTTAACCTTAAGCGGACATACAGGAACCATCACCAAATGGCAAAGTGCCAGTGATGCCGCATTTACAACACCAGTGGACATTGCCAATACAGTAACTACACTTACGGTAACCAATCTTACCGCAACGACCTATTATAGAGCGGTACTCACAAGCGGGGTTTGTCCCGCTGCAAATAGTGCTTCAGCAACCATTACGGTAAGCCCAGTTTCTGTGGGTGGAACGATAGCAGGTGGCGGCACTATATGTTCGAATACAACAACTACACTGACACTAAGTGGCTATACAGGAACGATTACCAAATGGCAAAGCGCCAGTGATGCTGCCTTTACAACGCCAGTAGATATTGTAAATACTACGCCAACATTGGCGGTGACCAACTTAACCACAACAACCTATTACAGAGCCGTAGTGCAAAGTAGCCCTTGTTCGTTAGCTTATTCGACTTCAGCGCAATTGCTCTATAAAGCAACCACTTGGAATGGAACAATATGGAGTAACGGCGTTCCCGATAGTACTACCAAAGCTATTTTTGGGGCTATCTATAACTCGGCAGGCAGTGGTGCAGGTGATTTACAAGCCTGTTCGCTAGAAGTTTTAACCAATGCTATAGTAACCGTTCGCTCAGGGGATACGTTTACCATCCAAAACGAAATAAAAATTCCGTCTTCCATGCTGCCAACGGCCTTGATTTTTGAAGATTCAGCCAATCTAATACAAGTGAATAACGTTGTCAATACAGATTACATCTATTACAGAAGAAATACTACGCCAATTAAACAGTATGACTATACGTATTGGTCATCGCCAGTGGTTAGCGAGGTCTTATCGACCTTTTCTCCTAATACGACGCAAGTGTTTAAATGGGATACCAGCATTTACAATTGGTCGTTTGTAAGTACAGCGTCTACGATGAATGTGGGTACAGGATACATAGTGAGAGCGCCCGATGCAGCACCTTTCAATCCAACAACAGCTAATATCTTCAATGGTGAGTTTTTCGGAATCCCAAATAATGGTACCCTTACAACTCCTATCGTGGTAACAGGGGCCAATAACTTGAACTTAATTGGAAATCCGTATCCTTCCGCCTTGGATGCTGATAGTTTTATAACCTATAACCAACCAGCAAATGGCGGTGTTTTAGCAGGGACCATGTATTTTTGGACGCATAATACACCTATTACGGCCAATAATTATACCAGCAATGATTATGCAAGCTACAACTTAACCGGTGGAGTAGGGACTATGGCTCCTAGTAATCCTTGTGCAGGTTGTAATAGTGCCATGCCCAATGGTAAAGTTGCCGCCGGACAAGCCTTCTTCATTCCAGCGCAAAGTAGCGGAGTAGCCACCTACACCAATACCATGCGTTCTGCCGTGAACAATCAGTTTTTTAAATCAAACACTGCCGTAACTTCTATTGAGAAAAACAGATTTTGGTTGGATATTTCAAATACGGACGGTTTGTATAAACAAGTATTAATAGGATATGTTGAAGGTGCTACCAATGAAATTGATCCTGCCTTTGATGGTAAATCAATAGATGTAGGAAACCCAATCATGATCTATTCTATAGAAGGAGATTCAAAATTAGCCATACAAGGTAGAGGTTTGCCATTCAATCAAAATGACATAATTGCAATAGGGTATAAGTCTACCGTTGCCAGTGCATTCGAATTCAAACTATCTAACTTTGACGGACTTTTTACCAATCAAGACATTATCATTGAAGATACACTTCAAAATGTTTTCTTTAATTTAAGAGAGGGTGACTATAGTTTTACAACAGAAATAGGAACTTTTGATACCCGATTTAAATTACATTTTATAGATACATCAACATTACATACAGCTACTATAAATGCTGCTTCTTTTGTAGTCTATACTGTAAACAATCAAACAACGATCAATGCAGGGACAATCAATATGAAACAAGTGGCTTTATTTGATATTCAAGGCAGGTTGCTGCAAAATCATGAGGTTAAAGATGTTCCAGAATATAAGTTTGTAGCCCCACCACAAAATCAAGTAATCCTACTTAAGATTACGACTAGTGATGACAAAATAGTCTTTAAAAAGATAGTAATTTAAAATAAACCTATTTTTTTAACATTGTTAAAATACCAGTAAACTTCCTACAGTAAAATCTATAGGAAGTTTTTTTATTTTCAACGGTATTACTAAAAATACCGATAAAATACATCATTTTTCGATAAAATACCTGTTAACAATTTGATAACAAACTAATTATAAGTTATCCCTAAAAAAGTGATTATTAGGTAGTAATTTAGAACCCTAAAACAATTTAAAATTAAGTATTAATGAAATCAATTTTACAAGCATTGTTTAGTAAATGGTACCGCAGCTCAAGCAATTCGAGTGCGACTATTTCTAAAAACAGTTTGAATTCAGATTCAAGTTTGTTTGAAAAAAGAGGTAATACGGCCTTCGTAACGGCCTTTATTTCGACTTTACTGTTTTCGGTTTTTGGATTCATCCAAAAATCATGCAGTTCAATTTTTGGCCTTAAAGCATTAAGCCAAAGACAGTATTTTAAAGTAAATGCATTGGGTGTTTTGACTTTAATTCTATTCTTTGGAGTTAATCAATCAGTAACTGCTCAGATTTCATATGCAACTTCTGGTTCAAGTTATACTCAAAATTTTGACAACTTGCTTACGCCAACAGTTCCAGCTAATAACACTGCAATTGCAAGTGTTTTGCCTACAGGTTGGAGTTTCGTAGAAGCAGGAACTAATGCAAATGCAACTTTTAGAGTTGATAACGGTTCTTCTGGGACTGGAGATACTTTTTTTGATGGTGCTACAAGCTCTAATGAAAGATCTTTAGGGGCGTACGCCTCTGGTAGTTTGACTTCTCAATTTGGTGCTTCTTTTACAAATAACACAGGAGCTACATTAACGCAATTTACCCTTTCATATACTGGAGAACAGTGGAAAGATGGTGGTAGTGCTACTGCGATATTAAACAAACTTACTTTTGCTTATGCAGTTAATCCAACTTCTTTGACTGTAGGAACCTATACAAATGTTACTAGTCTTGATTTTACAGCGTTAGTTAATAATACTACTGCAGATGCTACTACCGATGGGAATGCATCTAATAGAAGAACTGCTATAACATTTACCGTGACAGGTATTTCTTGGCCTGCGGGTCAAACATTGTACATAAGATGGACAGACGTAAATGATGCTGGAAATGATGATAACTTAGCAGTTGATGATTTGACTTTTTCAGCGTTAGGTGCTGCTACACCAACTATAACAGGTGCTGCAACAGCAACAGCATTTACAGCTACTTATGGAACGGCTTCTTCAGCACAAACATTCTCAGTTTCTGGAACTAATTTAACCGCTGATATCACGGCAACCGCACCACTTAATTTTGAAGTGTCATCCGACGGCGTTACCTATGGTGCAACAGCAACATTCACGCAATCAGGTGGGACTGCTTCAGGCTCTTTAAGTGTTCGTATTAAAGCTGCTGCTGCCGTGACGGGTAGTTATAATAGTGTAAATATACCGTTAACTTCTACAGGAGCTACTGCAGTAAACATCACAACGGCTGCTTCAGGAAATAGCGTTTCCCCTGTAGGGTTAACCATTTCTGGGGTTTCTGGGGTAAACAAAACATATAACGGAACTAATGCTGCCACGTTAACAGGTACAGCTTCTTATGTTGGTTTGGTAAACAGCGAATCTTTTGCCGTTACAGGTACGCCTGCCGCCACTTTTGCTTCGGTAAATGTTGGAACAGGAATTAGCATAACGATTTCAGGTTATACAGCACCTTCAACAAATTATACCGTAACGCAACCAAGTACTTCAGCTGATATTACAGCAAAAGGCTTAACGATTACCGGTATTTCGGCCAACAATAAAGTATACGATGGAACAACTGCCGCTACTTTGGCAGGTACTGCTGCCCTTTCAGGGGTTGTGGGTGCAGATGTTGTGACGCTAGGAGGTACTCCAGTAGCTACTTTCGCTTCTTCAGCCGCTGGGACAGGTATTGCTGTAAACGTTACAGGATATACGATTTCAGGAACAGCTGCAGGAAATTATTCCTTAACACAGCCTACACTATCGGCCGACATCACTTTAACTCCTACACCAGTAATTACCAGTGCTCTTACAGCTTCAGGGACCTATGGTGTAGCTAGTACCGCTTATACAATTACAGCTTCCAATGCACCAGACACGTATAATGCTACAGGTTTACCTGCCGGATTATCAATCACTGATGGTGTAATTAGTGGGACGCCAACAGTAACAGGTACATTTAATGTAACCATTTCGGCTACTAATGCCGGAGGTACAGGAACGGCTACTTTAGTTTACACGATTGCTGCAAAAGCATTGACCGTATCAGGAGCTAGTGTTTCTTCAAAAACCTACGACGGTACTACAACTGCTACTATAATCGGAGCAAGCTTAAATGGTATAGTTTTAGGAGATACCATTACGGTTAGTGGTAACGGAACGTTTGCTTCTGCCAATGTTGGAACTGCTATTTCAGTGACTCCTGCTTTGTCTATTTCAGGAACTAATGCAACTAATTATGCGCTAACGCAACCTTCCTTGACGGGAGATATTACAGCTAAAGCCTTAACGGTAACGGCTAATAATGTTTCAAAAGCTCCAGCCCAAGTGTTAACAGGTGGCGCAGGTTCATTAGCTTTTTCAACCAATGGATTGGTTAGTTCTGAAACTATTGGAAGTGTAACCATTACCTATGGAGCTGCTGCGGGAGCAACGGGTACGGGTAATACTATCGGAGTTTATGCTAATGAAGTTACACCTTCAGCAGCAGCAGGAGGAACATTCTTGGCTTCAAATTATACCATAACCTATACATCAGGTTCAATTAGTGTAGCCGGATTTGGCAACGGTAACTTAGTAGTAAATAGATTAGGAGATGGGACTACTTCATTAGGAAGTATTGCAGCCCCAATTAGTCTTTTAGAAGTAACTACAACGGGTACGGTAGTAAACACCTTAAGTACTGGTGTATTTACAGGAACAAATTTATTGACCGATACTGCTACAGGTACCTCAAATGGTAACTTAAGCTCAAATGGTCAATACTTAGCAGTTCCTGGATATAATGCCGCAGTGGGAACAACAGGTGTGGCTACTTCCAACACTAAGGCAACTAATGTATTTGGTTTAGGCTATACCGTGGCAACTAGAGTTAATTTCCCTGCAACAGTATACCCAAGTAATAATTATAGAAGTGTAGTACCTACAAGTACTTCAACATTCTATACAGCGGGTACCCCAGGAGGTATCTGGTATTATGATGGAACCAACTTTGTAAATGTATGTGCTACAGTCTCAAATACAAGAATAGTTAAGATTTATAATGGAAATTTATATTTCACTACAGCTACTGGAGCGGGTATTTATCAAGTAGGAACAGGTTTACCTACCACAGCGGGTCAAACGGCTTCTTTAGTGTTCAACACAGTTACAGCAAGTCCATACGGTTTTGCAATCAGTCCTGATGGCAATACTGCCTACGTGGCCGATGATTCTACAGTAAATGCTAATATAGGTGGCGGTATTCAAAAATGGTCTAAAGCAACAGGTACTTGGGTACGTCAATATACCTTAGGTACTATTGCTAGAAGTATTACAGTTGACTTCTCAAGCACTAACCCAATAATCTATGCTACTACAGCTGAAACAGCTAATAATAAAATAATTAAAGTTGTTGATAACGGCACAGCATTATCGTCTACCGATGTTACTTCTGCAGGAGCTAATTATATTTTCCGCGGAGTGGATTTTGCTCCAGCAGCACCAAGTCCAAAAATTACAGCTACTGGAACTGTAGCAGCTTGTAATACAACCTACGGAACGGCATCTTCAATTACGTCATTCAACGTGGCTGGAAGCAATATGTTGGGAGCAATTACAATTACTCCTCCAGCGGGTTTCGAAGTGTCAACTACCAGTGATTTCTCCGCTAATATTGGAACAAATGCATCTCCAATTACTGTAGGATCTTCTGAAACTATTGCTTCAACGCCAATTTACGTTAGAATTCCAGGTACAACAGCTGTGGGAACTTATACTGGAACTATTGTATTAAGCAGTTCATTTGCCAATAATGTGGCGGTAGCAACAGTTTCAAGTGTCGTTAGCACAAAAGCATTGACTATTACCGGAGTATCTGGAGTATCCAGAGCATATGACGGTACTACTGAAGCTTCTTTGACTGGAACAGCTACTTATGTTGGTTTAGTAAATGGTGATTCATTTAGTGTAGCGGGATCCCCTGCGGCAACCTTTGCAGATAAAAATATCGGTACAGCAAAAGCAATTACCGTTATAGGATACACTGCTCCTTCATCAAATTATACGGTAGCACAACCAACCGGTATAGCGGCTGATATCACAGCAAAAGACCTAACGGTTTCAAATGTTACCGCGAATAATAAATCGTATGATGGTACAGTAAATGCTACCTTATCAGCATCATTAGAAGGAGTTATTGCTCCCGACAATGTGACGCTAGTAGCTACAGGAGAATTTGAATTTAATTTTCAAACCCTATTCTTCGGAACACCGGGGAACATCGTGAATCTTGCGTTCTCCATAACGGGTAATGCTGGAGATGTGGCCAACTACAATCTAGTTCAACCTACTGTTAGCGGTTTAACAGCCGATATTTACCCAAAAGAATTAACGGTTACTGGAGCTACAGCTATTGATAAAGTATATGACGGTACTACTGATGCAGTAGTGACGGGTACTTTAAATGGCGTAGTGGATGGCGAAACAGTTTTCTTAGTGAGCTCGGGTACTTTTGCTTCGGCTGAAATAGGTACTAATATCGCAGTGACACCTACATGGGCGATAGATGGTGATACATTCAACTATACACTTATCGAACCAACAGTATCTTTAACGGCTAATATTACTAGTCCAAGCGCACCTTCAATTACAAGTGCGACTACAGCTACAGCTACTTACGGAGATACAACAACGTCATATGTAATAACTGCTACAGGTGATGCAACCTCTTATAATGCGACTGGCTTGCCTCCTGGGTTAAGTGTAAATACATCTACTGGTGAAATTACAGGTTCTCCTTCAGCAACTGGAGTATATGCAGTGGCTCTAAGTGCTACCAATTCAGGTGGTACAGGTTTTGCTACTTTAACGTATACGATTAATACCATCAATGTAACAATTCCAAACGCGTTAGCGAATAATAAACAATACGATGGAACTACTACAGCTGCCATCACAGGTACTTTAACAGGTGCGATTGCTGGTGACGATGTGTCGTTCAATGGGGCAGGTACTTTTGATAGCGCTGCTATTGGAAGCAACATATTTGTTACGTCCAATATAATCTTAACAGGTACGAAAGCGGCCAACTATACCTTAACGCAACCAAGTGGATTAACGGCTAATATTACTCAAAAAGTATTGACTGTTTCGGCATCAGTTTCTAACAAAGTATACGACGGTACTACAACAGCTACAGTTAATGTGGATGCTACGAACGGTATTGTAGGTTCTGAAATTGTAAATGTTTCCGCTACAGGAACTTTTGATACAGCCAATGTAGGGAACGGTAAAAATGTAACGGTGGCCTATAGCTTAAATGGAGCTAATGTTGGAAACTACAGTATTGTTTCTCCAGTGACTTTAACAGGTAACATTACACCAAAACCATTAACATATACAGCAACAGCTGATAATAAAGTGTTTGATGGCAATACCAATGCTACCGTAACCGTAAGTGCTATTACTGGAGTGGTAGCTCCAGATGTAGTAACGATTACAGGTACAGGTACTTTTGCTTCTTCTGCCATTGCAAATGGTATCGTAGTAAGTAATATTGCCTTGACATTAGGTGGTGCTCAAGCAGCTAATTATGCTATAGCACAGCCAACAGGTACCTTAACCGCCAATATTACAGTGGCTCCTACAGTATTAACTGCTGGAGATATTGCGGTAATTGGTTATAATACAAGCGGAACACCTGATAGTTTTTCTATAGTTGTGTTAAAAGATTTGACATCAGGAACACAGTTCTTTGTTAATGATAATGAATTAGCTTCAACTACTGCCACTTCATTTACGGATTTAGGCGAAATGGAAGCATCTTTCACAGTAAAATCAGGACAAACTATTCCTGCAGGAACTGTGATTGTATTACCATGGGGAGCTGCTGCTGTTTCAACGGCAACATATGATTGGAGTTCAACTTCAGGGGCTGGTTTTGGAGCAAGTAATGATGAAATATTCATCTATACAGCACCGTCAATTACGGCTACGACTCCAACATTATTCTTATACTTTGCTAAACTAGGTACGAGTCCAAGTGCTATACCAGCAAGTTTAGAAACTTCAACGACGGGCACAGGTACAACGGCTATTAGCCCTACAGCAGCAGCGTTACGTTATAACACTACAACAAATATTTATAATTCTTGTAAGCAAATACTATTAAACGAAATAGGTAAAACAGCTACTACCAATTGGACTACAACGGGTTCTGCTGCTGTAGTAGCTACAGATTGGACATTTACAGTATTACCTACTTGTCCTACTCCGTCAATTACTACTAATGTTGCTACGTTAGATGCCCTTACTACAGAGTACGGTTCTGCTTCATCAACTACTAGTTTTACAGTTACAGGAACGTATTTAACATCAGATGTGGCCCTTACAGCTCCTGCAGGATTTGAAATCTCAACAAATGCAACGTCAGGTTTTGCAAATTCATTGGCCTTGACTCAAATATCAGGAAGTGTAAATAGTACAATCTTCGTTAGATTAACGTCATTAACAACAGTACTTTTATCTCCTTACAGTGGAAATATTACCATAACAAATACAGGAGCAACTACAGTAAATGTGGCAGCATCCGGAACAGTTACGCCAAAAGCAGTGACCATTACTGGCCTATTAGTGAATAACAAAGTACAAAGTATTGGAAACTTTACCGCTACACTTACGGGAACTCCAGTATTAAACGGGGTGTTAAGTGCTGATTCATCCACTGTTGCACTTGACAGTTCAGCGGTTACTGCGGTATTCGCACAAGATACTGCGGGAACTAGTATTCCAGTAACAGTTTCTGGATATGCCTTAACAGGTGCTGCTGCAGGAAACTATGCGTTAGTACAACCTAGCTTAACAGGAACGATTACTTCGGTAGCATCTCCAGTAATTACAAGTGCTTTAACGTTTAGTGCTGTTTACCGTACACAAGCTGCCGCTTATACCATTACAGCAACTTCTGATGAAGCCTATCCTGTTACGGGTTATAATGCAACGGGTTTACCAGCTGGTTTAACTGTTAATACAACTACCGGAGTTATTTCAGGTACACCAACGGCTGCACCCGGTAACTATAATGTAACGATCTCGGCAACCAACATTGGAGGTGATACAAATGCATTATTAGTGTATACAATAACTAAGAAAGAAATTACGGTTACCGCTACTGCTTCAAGCAAAGTGTACAATGCTACTACGGCAGCTACTATTACGGTTGGAACTATAACGGGTGTTGTAGGTACTGATATAGTAACAGTAACAGGTGGTGGTACTTTCGATACTAAAAATGTAGGTACTGCCAAATCAGTTACCGCGGCCTTAGTATTAGGAGGCGCACAAGCTGGTAATTATAGCTTAACGCAACCAACAGGTTTAACAGCAGATGTTACAGCGTTTACAGTAACTTTATCGGGTGCTGCGGCACAAAGTAAAGTATTCGACGGAAATACAAATGCAGTAATTACAGCTACATTGGTAGGAATAATTGCAGGAGATGTGGTTACTTTCAACGGGACAGGTACTTTCGCTACTTCAGCGCTTGGTCAAGCAATCGCTGTGACTTCAACTGCTACATTAATTGGTACTGATGCTGGTAATTATACTTTTGTTCAGCCTACCACATTAACGGCTAATATTACAGATACTATTATTTACTTAAATACATTTACTGGGATTTCGGCATGTCCAACAAATGGAAATGTGCCTACTATGGTGACCAACTCAACAGGTACACCTTTATCAAGAAATACCATAACATGTAACGCGACCGCTAACGTGCTTAATTCAACAACATTAAATGCAACGGCTTCGGTTAGTAATAGTTCTTATATAGAGTTTTCAGCCTCAGCAACTGCAGGTAATAAATTAAGTGTAACGTCAGTATCTTTCTTTAGACAAGCTAGTAACTCGGCTCCTAATAAGTTAGAAGTTCGTTACAGTACCGATGGATTTGTGACGTCTACTGCTTGGGGAGCTGCTCCAGTTACTCCAATCGCAGGTAATGTAATTACTTGGGATTTTTCAGATTTCACTACACCTACTGGTGGTACAGTAACCTTCCGTTTATATCCATACGGTACAACACGTGCAGATCTTACTGTTCCGGCGGCTGCCGCTTCTGGTACATTCAGATTAGATGATGTTACTATTTACGGTAAAGTGCTTACAGGACCAACAGCTGCGGCATTATCTCTCACAGGTAGTGATACCTTCTGTAGTGGTACTGCTACTACAGTTAAAGTTGATGTTACCGGAGGTACAGCTCCTTATACCGTGGCTTACTCTAACGGTTCTACTACTAATTATGTAAGTGGTACTGATGCTACAGTAATTCCAACAGCATCTCCTTTTACTTTGCTTTCAGTAACAGATGCAAATGGTATTACTTTAACTAGTAATCTATCAGGTTCGATAAACTTTAACATCACACCAACTACTTCAAATACTACTACCGCTTCAGCATGTGATTCGTATACTTGGTCAGTAAATGGTCAAACGTATACTACAAGTGGAACATATACAGTAGTGAATGGATGTAATACTCAAATTTTAGCGTTAACCATTACACCAAGTACTTCAAATACTACCACAGCTTCAGCATGTGATACGTATACTTGGTCAGTAAATAACCAAGCGTATACAGCTTCAGGAATATATTCAGTAGTTAACGGATGTCATACAGAAGTATTGAACTTAACGATCACACCAAGTACAAGTACAACAACGACTACTTCATCATGTGGTGATTACTTATGGTCAGTAAACGGTCAAACGTATACCATCAGTGGAACATATACTTATGTATCTGGATGTCACACCGAGATATTGAACTTAACTGTTGCAACCTGTTCATCGACATTGAACTTAAAAGTAGCTATTCAAGGATACTATGACACAGACGCTCACGCTATGCGTGCTGTTAAAGCAAACCAAGGAGTAGGTACTAGTACAACAGCTGTTGACGATATCACAGTTGAATTAAGAGATGTAACAGATTATCATGTTGTGGCAAGTGTAACAGCAAGCTTACAAACGGACGGTACTGCAGTATGTACTTATGCTACCGCGCCAACTGGATCATTCTATGTATCCGTTGCTCACAGAAACAGTATTCAAGTAATGAGTGCTACCCCTGTGACTGTAGGTGCTACGCCAGCATCATTTGACTTTACTGCCGCTGCTGCAAGAGCGTTTGGCGATAACCAAGTGTTAGTTGACGGAGTGTACACTATGTACTCAGGAGACTTTAATCAAGATGGATTTGTTGATATTTTCGATTATCCTGCTTATGATGCAGCGAATCAAAGTGGAGGTGCTTATGACGGAACTTACGTTGTAACGGATCTTAACGGAGATGGATTTGTAGATATCTTTGATTACCCTATTTATGATGTAAATAACCAAGGAAACGTTCAGGCCGTATTGCCTTATAGTCTTCCATAATTAAGTTATAGAGAGTGTAAGCTGCCAGCTTTGGCTGGTAGCTTGCCTCATCATAAATGATATAAATAATATGAAATCCACAATCACAAATAAATTAATTACTATGAGATCACAAAAATTCTCTTTAAAGATGCGATTACTGTTTACGGTTCTGTCTTTATTTACGATTAGTCTTTCGGGATTTGCACAGCAGTCATTTAGTCTATCAGTGACTAACTGTAGTGCCGCGGCTCAAGATTTATCGTTTGATGTTACGGTGACGAACTTGTTAACGACAGACTTGCGTTTTAACGCTGCTACGCTTCGTTTCCAATTTGGAGCCAACATCTTGCCTTCAACAGGAACAAACACCGTTAGCTGGGGTTATGCTGGGGAGTCTGACTTTCCATCAAGTTTTCCAAATGTTTTTCCTGCTGCAGGAAATCCAACATTTAGTTATAACGCTGCTACCAGAACGTGTTCTGTTAATACAGCAACGGCTGCCTATAACAACTTGACTTGTACTGCTCCACTTATAGCTGGAGGAGAGACTAAGAAAATAGGCCGTTTTGTAATTCACAATTCACAACCTTTTGTTACCGACCAACAAGTAGGATTAACATGGGTTACTACTAGTGGATTAACGCTTTATTCAGCGTGTACTTCTACTACAGTGGGTTACCAACTTACTACCAACCGTACTTTAAATCCTCCGTGTAACTTAAGTACGTTGCCTTCATGTACAAATACCTCAAGCTCTGCTTCAGCAACTGCTTGTGATAGCTATACATGGTCAGCAAATGGTACTACTTACACAACAAGTGGTGTTTATACTTATGTAACAACACTAGCAGGTGGATGTACAGATACTAAAACGTTAAACTTGACTATTACACCAAGTTCAGTTCATTCAACTACCATTTCAGCTTGTGATAGCTATACATGGTCAAACAATGGTCAAACGTATAGTGCTTCAGGTACTTATAGTGGAACTACTACGAACTGTGTAACAGAGCAATTAGTATTGACTATTACTCCAAGTTCAAACCACACTACAAATGCTAGTGCTTGTGGAAGTTATACATGGTCTAATAATGGACAAACGTATACTACCTCTGGTGTTTATACCGGTACAACTACTAACTGTGTTACAGAGAAGTTGAACTTAACTATTACACCAGCTACTTCTAATACGACTACAGCTTCAGCATGTGGTACTTACCACTGGGGTGTTAATGATGCAGATTATACAGCATCAGGAACGTATACTTCCGTTCGTAACTGTCATACAGAAATATTAGAATTGACTATTACACCAAGTACTACTAACACTACAGAAGCTAATGCTTGTGGAAGTTATACATGGTCAAACAATGGTCAAACGTATACTACTTCAGGTATCTATACAGGAACAACTACCAACTGTGTAACAGAATTGTTAGACTTGACAGTAACTCCTAATACTACCAACACTACTACCGCTACAGCTTGTGGCAGTTATACATGGTCAGTAAACAACAGTACGTATACTGCAAGTGGAACGTATTCAGTAGTTTCAGGATGTCATACAGAAGTGTTAGATTTAACGATCAACCCTGCAACAATTACTACACAACCAGCAGCAAACTTTATCTGTTCTACAGTAGGTTCTACTTCGTCATTCTCAGTTGAGACTAACGTTTTATCACCATCATACACTTGGCAGTATAGAGTAGTTACTGCAGCTAATCCTAACCCAGTTTGGAACACTATTACAAGTGCTCAGGCAGCGGTTTATTCAGGATACGCTACAGCTACGTTACACGTAACAAAAGCTACTACTACTTTACCTGCTACAGGTACTCAGTATAGAGTTTTAGTGTCAGGAGCTTGTGGTGATGTTGCATCAAATTCAGCATCATTAATGATTATCTCTACAGTTAAAGCAGGAACAATTACTTCGCCAACAGCTACGGTATGTTTAGGAAGTGATATTACTTTAACATTAGGAGGTTATGCTGCTACATCATTCCAATGGCAGTCCTCACCAATTTCGACTACTGCAGCACCAGGAGTGTTTACAGATATCCCAGGCGCAACAGGTACTTCTTATACTATTGTAGGAGCTACTTCGACTATGGATAAATCTTACCGCGTAGTTGTTACCAATTCATGTAACAATACTACCGCTACTTCATTAGTTAAAACACTTAAAGTTGATCCAACATCGGTTGCCGGAAACATTGTTTCAGGAGGTGGTGTTGTTTGTTTAGGAAGTGGAAGTACTTTAAAAGTAGCCGGTCATGTTGGAACAGTACAATGGGAGTATTCAACCGATGGAGGAGTTACTTATGTTAATGCTCCAGCAGCATCAGCAGGTCAAACTGTACCATTTGGAACTACTTCAGTAAATAGTAAATCAGCTACTTATATCATTACTGGAATTTCAACTGAATTGTATTTCAGAGCTAAACTTACTAGTGGAACCTGTTCATCAGCTTATACCGCTCCTGCACATTATACTTTAGGCACACAAGCTGAAGTAGGTACCGTAACTGCTGCTAGTACATTATTATGTCCTGCTTCAGGAACTACTTTGACTTTGTCAAGTGCAGTAGGAATTGTAACATGGCAGAAAGCTACTAATATTACTGCTCCAGTTTGGACATCAACTACTAACCATACTATGTCATTAGCGACAGGCAACTTAACAGCTTCTGCTGCTTATAGAGCCTTGGTTACTATTGGTACTTGTTCAACGGTATCAAGTAATATAGTAGTAGTAGCAGTTGTTGCTAAACCAGTAGTTAAAACATTAACTACCAATACTACTACACCAGCAGGTGCAGCAGCCGCTACAGCAATTTGTACGAACAGTACCGTTGCTAAGATCTTAACTGCAGGTGTTGGAACAACCGGTGGTACTATTCAATGGCAATGGTCAACGACTTCAGCTACAGCTGGATTTGTTGATATCGCAGGAGAAACAGGTACTAGTTATACTATTACTAACCCATCAGTTGGAGCAAACTACTACAGAATTGTAGTAACTAACTCCTGTGGTGTAAGTGTAACAGGAACAGCAAAAGCGGTTTACTACAAAGATTGTGGACCTGCTAAATTTGCGCCAGTTGCTGTTGCTTCACCATTTAGTGTAGTGGCTTATCCAAACCCATATAGTGAAAACTTCAACTTGAGTTTAACAACATCAAGTGTTGACACTGTAGGAGTATCTATCTACGACATGACTGGTAAATTGATTGACAGACGTGAACTTAGCCCAAGTGAGGTATCAGGTTTACAGATTGGAAATCGTTACGCATCAGGAGTGTACAACGTAGTAGTAACACAAGGAAGTGACGTTAAAACACTTCGTGTTATCAAAAGATAATCACCCTTAGGTTTATAAATAGAAACCCTCTCTGG